>CBFIAW010000043.1:0-8476 GCA_965660655.1 Candidatus Thalassarchaeaceae archaeon
GGGCAGATTCAACGCCACATCGGTGAGTCATGGGCCGAGTACCGAGCAATGCGAGCCTACGTTTACGACACTGCGAGACAGATCGAGCTCTCCGAAGCGGGCCACAGGCTGGATTCAGACGGAGTCAAGCTGTTTGCCACCACCGCGGCCAAGAACATAGCTGATCGGGCCATCCAGGTTATGGGGGGCTACGGATACGTGGGCGAGTATGTGGTAGAGAGGATGTGGAGGGATGCCAAACTCCTAGAGATAGGCGGCGGGACCCTCGAGAGCCACCAGAAGAACATCACCAAGGATCTGAAGAGAGACTCGAGCGTAATCGACGGCTAATCAGTCGACGTCCTCTATCAGGATCATCTTCAGTGCACCGTTCGAGGCACTGTACTCCACCGACTTGAAGGCCACCTTGACCTCCTTCCCATCGAATGGGTCGATGATGTGCGGCTGCCCTCCCCTGAAAAGTTCCATCATGGACTGGTACTGGGAAACCGATGCGGATGAAACTACATCGTAAACGGCAGACTCAGACCCCTCGTCTAGCAGGTCATCACCCTCTCCCCCTCTGATGACAGTCCTCTGGATCCTTCGCTCGATGTGGATTGTGATTTCTACGCATGGTAGGGTCAACTCAACCATCTTTTCCTTCTTCGGCTTCAGCAACGACGACTCTTCCGCCTTACCCGGCCCCCTCATTGTGAGGCTAAGTGGCCTAACCAGCCTCTCATCTGTCATGCAACCCGGCTACCGCCCCAATTAATCAAACTTCAGCAGGACTATGCGGAAATTTCTACTGCTTTAGCTTCAAACATTACCACTTGCACAGTGATTGTGATTTCCTGTCATCGTCTCCTTGCCCAGGGAAAAGACTCTCATCAGTATTGACCTCAACATCGATTTCAAGCTCTCCTGCCACTATTGCCCCTCCATTGTGGCACTGGCGATGAATCCGTACACGTTCACTTCGATCGTGATGTCCTCGTCATCATCATTAGCAATCGGACCAATCTCCTCGACTGTATTCACGTCCAACTCGACCTCTACTTCTAACACCCCTTCCCCCCATCCGGATTGTTTCCATGGGAGGAGTGCTTGGAATTCATTAGGGAAACTGGAGTTTAGGTCGTTTCCGTCAAATCCCGGATAAGATCGAAGATCCAGCCTAATCCATTCGCAACTGCTGTCTTGCCCCGATAGGACATTCCCCTCGTAATCCCACTGAGCGGTCAACTCCCCCTCGTTCAGTATGTTGGCGGCAATCGAGTCGCACTGCGCCACAGGGTCGATAATAGTCCCATTTGAATCGGCGTCGGGTTTCACTATCACTTCGATTTTTCCGACAAGATAACCCTCCGGAAGATCGAATTCATCCATGTAGAAAGACACCGTCTTCTTCTCCTCGTCCTGCCATGTCTCTTCATGGATAACGTTTGACATCGAGACATTGAACTCAATCAACCAACTATCGTCGGTTGCTGCATCGCGTGCTACTTCGTATTCTTCTTGGGTCCACTTGTACACGTTTGACCCCCCAGTAATCAGAATTAGTGACAATGCTAATGCCATGGCAATGTTCGCCTCTCTAATTGAGAAGATCTCTCCCACGACGCCCGCAAAGTCCTCGTCGTATTCGTCACTAATGCCGCTCACCCCTTTCAACTCCAACTATCCATGAATCCCCATCGAGTCAAACAGAAGAGAAATTAGCACTGCATACGTTATCACAAAAATCATTGCCATGGAAAAGAATCTGAACTCCCCTTCAGGTACCCCAATTCTGTTAACGCCGACTAGTTCCTTTACCGATTCAGCAGCACTCGAGGTTTCTGTAATTATTTGATCCATAATCCTCTCTTCCCAACCGATGAAAACGACAACCCCGGCAGCAAATAAGGCAGAGGTAATCATCTCTGGAATGGGCAGAATAATCTGAATCATCTCGATAATGCTAGAAGTAGCGACGAGAATCAGCAGTAGTACCATAATTCTGGTTATCATCTTGCTTCCTTCAGCGTCGGTGTCCACCATATTGTAGTTCAGCAAAATGAACATGAATACCAATGGAACTCCGAGGAATTTTGCCACTTGGTAGGTGAAAACGTACCAATCAACGAAATTCTCGTCCCACGGCTCACAGATGGTTAGCACACAAGACTCGGCGGCATCGTAATTTACCAACGTAATGAGGTACCACATCACACCGACGACGAAAAGTAGGAAAACGACAAAGCCAATCGCGCCCAAACCCTTCCTGAAAGCTCTCCACATTTCCCCGAAGAAGACTACCAGTAAAGTCGTCCCAGTGATGCCCAAACGAAACATTGTCAACGACGAGCTAAGATAGCTCTGCGACACAAAGTCCTCCACCTCAAAACGCCCGAAGTACACGGTAGCTAATCCTGAGAAGTCTTGTAGCCAGAAAATGTAAACCTGCCCGTAGAGCCCCAGTATCAACAAGGCAGTAACACTTGAAATATCCCTGGCACCCTTTTCGTCGTAGAGCATCTCCCCGAACAGAAATCTAAGATACACGGGAGTCCAAACAATGTACCCAGTCCACAACAGCAAATTCTTCACCCCCCTGTAGGAGAACTCTGTGAAGATGTCAAACGGGACGAGTACCATTGCAATTGCGAGAACCGCCAAGGTGCATACCTTCAGAACACTCTCCTTCTGAATTAGGGGATAGGGATAGATCAGCGGGAGAACGGCAACAGTCGCCAGGAAAGTAGACTCCAGAGCACTCTGCCCATATGACGAAGCCGAGTAGAAGATATCCGCATAAGTATTGAAATGACTCACCCCGCCAGTACCAAGATTATCGACTCTGTAATCGATAATTGTGGAACAGACATACTGTATCCCGAGCATGACCATCATCCATGAAATGAGCAGCCCTGCAAATCTCTCGTTCCATTCTCTGCCCCGGGTTCTGTGAACCAGGATTAATGCCATCAACCCCAGTGCAATGTGAACTACCGAGGCAACAGGCAGAAGCTCGTTGAAGGACTCGTAAAGGTCATCGGCCATGTTTCTCTAGTTGGTCGGAGTGCATGACTTTTTTTTCAATTGTCCGTTGCCTATTTTGGTAGTCCCGCCCGGATTCGAACCAGGGTCCCCGGGACCAAAACCCGAGATGATGGACCACTACACTACGGGACTCCGACCCTCCCTTTGTGTCCCGACTCTTGTATTTGACGGGACTCCAAGCCGTCAATATCAAGCATCAATCTCCCTCCCCAGACTCGTGCGTCGCAGGCTAGTGCTAGTCGTTTTGGCGTTGTTCCTATCCTCTTCACTGCCATCTATCGCATCCGATGGCCTCTCGAAAAAGACCCCATCCCCGGGAGAAACCGATTTACCATCCACGAACGAGTCTCTCCCGTTTACCAACCCATGGATTGACCACTCCTTGCAGCAGAGGGCCGATTCTGGACAGGAGAGGGTCTGGGTAACCGCCATAACCCGTTCTCTTGGGCACTTGGACACATGGCAGAGGCAGGTTGGGGCGATCGAGAGGCAAGCACCTCCCGGGCCAGGGGAATCAATGACCCAACACGACCTAGTTTCCAAGGGGGTCGATCACCGTACCTTCTGGACCAACTCCAAATACCTCCTAAAACTCATCTCAGTTCCGGGGATAATCGCCCTTCTGGACGCTGAGAGATCACCCGAGCCATACGGTATCATCCCGACGGAACCCGAACCCAACACCGTCAGATCAGGCGAGATCCATGGTGCCAACGACGCGTGGGAGATGGGATACTCCGGAGAAGGGCTGATCGTCGCTGTGGCTGACACCGGAGTTGACTTCGGCCATCCTGATCTGAATGGGACCCAAGCAAGGGTCGGATACGACAATTCCACGTACTACGGCTGGCCACTGATGTTCGATCACAACAGCATGTACACATGGATGGTGGATGGCGAGGCATACCCGGAGTCTAGTACCTGGTACGCGGACACCTCTGCCATAGATTTCGACAACGACAGCGATGGTCTTCTCGACGAGTCCGGATTCAACATCTCAGGGGTGAATGTATCCATCTCGGGAGAGTACCACCTTGGAGAGCATCCAGACTTGAGGCTCCAGGACAGGGTGGGCGGTGACGTGCCCATTCTGGTGGTCGACGATAGGATCTCCGGGCTCTACGAGACCGTCTGGCCCGATACGGACAGGGATGGATGGTTCGGGAACGAGACCCCAATGCGCCCCGGGGAGGAGACGTCTGGGAGGGATACCGACGGCGATGGACTCTGGGACGTATCAGCAGGACTCGTCTACTGGGTTTCTGACGGGGTAAATGGAGTCCCGTACGGGGCCACATACTCGGCCAGGCACGGATACTCCGACAGGATCTCCGGCCCTGGGAACCTGACTCTGTTCATGCTGGAGTCTGGGAGCCATGGGACCCTATGCGCCAGCGCGATTTCAGCACAGGGGGTCATCGACGACGGAAGGGTATTGGGAATGGCCCCCAATGCTACAATCTCCTCCATCGGGAACCACTACTCGGGAGGGCACTCATTGGACGCATGGAGGTTCATCGCCGAGGGCTACGACGGCGATCCAAGTACTCCCGATCAGCCTCACATCGGCTCCTTCTCGTTTGGATACTCCTCTGTCGACGACTCTGGCTCAGATGGGTACTCCTTGTACTTGGACTGGCTCACCAGGGTGTACAACTCCAACGCCTCATACGCTGTAGCAATAGGCAACGGAGGGCATGGATTCGGGACTACCAAGGTCCCAGGGGCCGCTCATGGCGTGTTCTCCGTGGGGGCATTCAGTAGCAGGTCCTCTGACTCATGGGGTCAGAGCGCGCCATGGTCCAACAGGGGCCCGAACGTCGTAGGGAGGATGGATCCTGACATCGTCTCAGTGGGTTGGTCGGCAACAGGTGACATGCCCCTCAATAGCTATGATAATGCAAACCAGGCATGGACAACTTGGGGTGGGACAAGTCTGGCAACCCCGGTGGTAGCGGGGCTTCTTGCCCTTGTCGAGGAGGCTTGGCTCAAGGAAACGGGACAGCATCCAAATTCTCAGGAACTTCGTGATTTCGTGCTTTCCACCGCCGATGACCGCGGTTACGAGCCCTTTGTGCAGGGCGGAGGGTGGATGAATGCCTCGAGGGCGGTAAGGACTCTGGAGGGAGGCAACGGGACATGGTTCGCATCTCCCGCCCAATGGAACACAGGATGGTTCCATGGTAAGCACAGGGATGCAAACCTGAACTCGATTCTACCGGGCGAGTCCCAGACCTTTGACGTTCAGTTCAGCAACCCTAGCGACTCGGAACTCCAGTTGAATCTGACTCCCGTCTCGTTCCAACCACTTGCTCATGAGGTCCTAGTGTGGAACAGCACAGGCAACGGCACCGGTGGCGGGGAGAATGACACGTGGGACGGACACCAGGGAGACAGGCCGGATCTCCTCATCCCCCTGCACATCACTAACGACTCAATCTACCAACTACCCCCTGAAACAGTGCAGTTCAGAGCAAGAGCGACCATACAGTACGAGGCTTTCGATCATGATCTCGACAGGTCATCGATGGAGAGGGTGTACCTGGAAGTATTCCGATGGAGCGACCTCGATGGCGATGGCGAATATCACAACGACACGGATTCAGACGGAATGGTGGACGAGTCCGAGTGGGAAGACTCGGAAGAACTCGAGGAAGTCACATACTGGTGGTCTCATGGACCCCAGGCAGAGGTAAGGGTCGGACTGCCGTTCGAGGACGCCAGAGACGGGCTTCTACTAGGGGTCTGGAGATACGACGAGTCTTCATCGGGGCTCGATCCAGTCCGCATTGAAGTGGATTGGACGTCTTTCGGGGTGGCAGAGGACGAATGGATTTCAGTAAGCGAGACGGTTCAGATAGCCGCAGGCTCGGAACTATCGGTTCCCGTGACCGTTTTCGTCCCGGAGGGAGCGACACCGGGACTGCACCAGCACGGCATCAAGGTTGAGTCCAAAACCGGCCTCGATGAGGACCACTCGAGGGAATGGACCCTCCCAATCGTGACCAATGTCCCATGGGATGGACCCTTCTCCCTACTCCCGAAACCCCTAGATGGCAATCCCGAGAACCAGACCCTGTACTCTGAGTCTTGGATCAGCGGGGCGATGCGCTGGGGCTGGAGGCCGGAAAGCGGCGACTGGAGATTCCTGACAGTCGATTGGCCCGAGGAGCTAGATGAGGGCGGGGCAGTCATCCTCGACGTCGACTGGGATGACAACCCCTTCACCGACATTGACGTTCTCTGGCTATCTGAGACTCCTCACGAGTACTATGACGACGATCCAGATGCATATGGTCCAAGCACCTTTTTCATCGAAGAAAGATCGGTGAACAACCATGTTACGAGCGGGCAGCACAATTGGGGGACCTATACGGGGACATCCAGGGAGACATTTGCCGTCCCGGCTTCACCGGGGGTCCACCAGATGGTCATCCATACCGCGTTGCACGGAGTAGAGACCAACGACAACCCACTCAACATCTCTGTCGGCTACATCTCCGCAGAGTCATCCGGATTCAGCAGAACGGTTTCCGATTGGTCGGAATCAGAGGGCAACGACAGCGCGCTAGTGGTCTCGACAATGCCACTGCCAGTCGAGACCGTAACGGCACAGGGATGGGTCCAACCGATCAGTCTGGACGACCAGTCGGCATCTCAGGACGAACCAAACGACAAGATGACCGCATCGTGGTGGCACAATCTAACAATCGAGGAAGCAACCGAACTGAGCATTTCCATGGACTCGTACGATAGCAGCGACCTGGACCTCTTCCTCTTCCGTGACGATGACGGCGATGGGGCCTTCTCCTCGGAAGAGGAGGTTACGAGGTCGTGGAGTGGAACCTCATCCGAATCGATATCCCTGACGAACCCACAGGATGGCCTGTACGGGGTCGCAGTTCACGGATGGTCCGTTGACGGCGAGTCGTCAAGGTTCTGGATCGACATCGAGGTCGTGGCCGGGTCATCACTGGGCGTCCCCTCGTTCCACAACCTGACCGACTCTAGCATCTCCAACATCTGGCCATCTGGTTCAGAATCTCTGGGAGGGATGATGCCAGAGGGGGCCCTCGAGCTGAACCTCAGCTTCCTGAGGCCACCAGAAGAGGGCAACTGGACCGGCTTCATCGACATAGTTCTGGAAGGAGGAGCAATGATTAGGCTCCCATATCAGTACGAGCTAATTGAATTGGACCCAGAGATATCATTCACCACGCCACAGAACCAAACAGAGACCAATTCCCAGGTCCCTCTGAACCTCCATGCTTTGGACATAGGAATAGGCTTCAACATCTCCGAGCTATCCTGGAAGTGGCCTTCGAACAACACGACCTTCCCTGCGGACTCGGTCTGGGGGCTCGCTACGAATGGTAGCCTCCAAGACCTCACCCAGGTGTGGAACGGGATGGTGAACGATACCGAACCAGTTCTGCTGAGGGAGGCGTGGGTGAATGCAACGCTCCCCTCAATCGAGCAGTGGTTCCAATTCCACGCCTCGGTGTCAGACGCCTCGGGGAGATACTCGGAATCGAACCTCGCAGTGTCCTACGACGCCACATCCCCTATGCTCGCAGTACACGGCATCCCATGGATTTCCGACTCGTCTACCCTGGAATACCAGATTCAGACCGAGCCCGGGGCCCTCCTGGCAGTGGACGGGACAACAATCCCCACAAACGCCACTGGATTCGCAAACATGTCTGTCAACCTCGAAGTTTCGTCTATGGGTGTGCACGATGGTCCCGAGGGGGAGTACTTCTTCTTCTACAACGGGGCTCCAAACGTATTCTCGATTTCGTCAACTGATAACGCAGGTAACACTGCAAACTCGTCCTTCCAGGTGGTCCATGACCCAAACCCCCCATCGGACGTCTCCCTGATATCCCTACGGGACCAGGCTTCCTTCCACTACGAGCCAGATGATCTCCAGCACCCAATCAACATAACGAGCGGCGAGGTCATTCTAGAGATCCCAGCGGATGCAAAGGAGTGGTGCGTTTTCGTTCTATACTTCTCATGGGTTCAGACTTCGGACTGCACACAAGAGAGCGACCCGCCACCAGTTCTCAATGAGAGCACCGGCTTCCCGATCCCGGGGAATCCCCAATACCCCTCCACTAGAATGGCTTCCGCCCCCCTGTCACTAGACGGCTTGGGAGAGGGAGAGGTTGTAATCTCAATCTCCCTGGAGGACTGGGCTGGAAATGCATATCAGCACAATTGGTCGTTGATGATGGACGCGACACCCCCCGAGGTTTCCTGGGCTCTCTCTCCGTCCTACGGAGATACCCTTGGAGGCCACATTCAGAACCTGTCCTGGTGGTCATCCGAGGACGTCACACTCAGGGCCACGGTAAACGGCGCTGAGCTAACCACCCAAATGGGGTTGACGGGCTCCCAAGCAGTCATTCTGAACACAACCGGGATCCAAATCTTCTGCATCCAC
>CBFIAW010000044.1:0-8470 GCA_965660655.1 Candidatus Thalassarchaeaceae archaeon
CTATACTAATTCTGGCTTTGTTTATTCCAATGCTGTAATCCCACAGTAGCATGAATGAGACTACCGATGAAAGAATTACGGTAGCAGGGTTCTTGTTAGGAGATGGCCCTAAAATTGCTCCGGTCCATGCAATGATGTTGAACAAGACTGCCAGTGTAGGAAATTGATGGACCGATGCCCTTTCTATTCCAAGTGGGACCGAATCTGTGGAGATCTCCCAGAAGGATGGCCAGGCCAGACCCCCATTGAGGCACCCCCAAACGAATGCGGCTAGGGAAATGCATACAAGAACCGGGAACACAGAAACCAACCTGTGACTCCAGCCCCATAGGCTGGGATATCTTCTTCCCGCCAGAGCTCTAACTAGACCGTAGTTTCTGATCTGCTTCCTGACTCTTCCGAGATTCCTTCTCCGATGCCATATAGTTGCACTCCCATCCGACCAGAGTCTATGTTCCGCTGACTTGACTCGATGGTCAAGCATTACATCTTCAGCCCCTATTGCTCCTGGATCAAATCCACCAACTTCTTCCAAAACCTTTCTTCTGTATGCAGAGTTCACACCTGGCAGTTGCTCCACTTCCTCCAGATCTCGTTCCGATCTTCTGCCGTAATTCGTCCCAGCGGTGAGGAATTTGTTGCAGAAAGCAACATCAATTGCCTTCTGCCATAAGGTGGATTCATCAATAGGTGCGAAATTTGGTCCACCTACTCCTGAAACCTCCGGGCGTTCGAACCATCTCTCCAGTTTTTCGACCCAGTTCTGAGGGACAATAACATCATCGTCAGTGAAGAAGACCAATTCTGACTCTGTCTCTCTGATGGCTACGTTACAGGCATCTGCTCTATTCCTAGAACCCTTGTCATCGATATACCTGAATCCCCTTTCTTCAGCGATCTGTTTTCCGGGGTCTTCCGCCGGCCCAACAACTGCCACCTCCATTTCTTGGAACGTCTGTCTCGATAGGCCATCCAACACCACTGCCAGCTCTGCAGAGTTGTCTACTGTGGGGATGATGACGCAAACCCTGCTTGACACGAGAAGTCCGGAGAGGGATTCATTGATGAGTTCACGGGTCAGTCATTGACAATTCGTGGCGCTAGGAAATAGGTCCACCTCGCTCCACCTTCGTTACTCATCCAAGTAAGTCTGAGGGGGTACTTCTCCTCGAACTCAAGAGAGACCTCATCCGTGAAACCTCCAGCAAGCTTCTTTGTCAACTCTCCTAGGTACTGTAGTGAGTACGTTGAATGGGTGGGTGATGCGCAGATGAGATCACTCAACTCTCCCGACTCGAACTTCACATTCACCCCCTCGCCCGCCTCAACCGTGACAGACACAGCAAGTTGATTCTTGTCCATGCTAAGGTCCACTTCTCCTCCTACAAACTTAGCAGCCCTCAAAGCCCTCGAAAGCTTCTCGGAGTCAATAGTTGCCTTTGACTTGAATTCCAGATTAGGCTGGTTGGGATTATCCATCGTACTGGTATCAATTCCTCTGAGAATCATTAGAACCTCGCCAACTCTGATGTTTATTGCTCCAACTGCATCGTCGTAATCCATCTCAACGAGATCACTCGGTCCTGCAAGTGTAAGTAGATCCCGCATCTTCTGAAGGTCAAGACCAATCTCTACCGGCTCGACTTCGTATGTTTCGAAGCACTCGTCTGCAATCGTGGCTGACAGAAGCGCGACGTGCGAGCCATCCACTACGGATACGCTAAGCCCCTTTTCTCCCCAAACCAATTTTGCCTCAGATGTCAGGACTGATAGAATGTCCACTATTTCTCTCATTAGTTGCTGCTTGGCAGTAATCCTCAGCATGCGCTCACCTCGATTTTCATCTACTGTATAGGGGGTTCTTGATGCTTATTGGCACCAAGCCAGCATAATCTACTGGTACTCCCTCCACCTATGCTTGCACTCAAGATTTGCGCAAGTGCAGAACTTGGTCTCAGGTTCGTCAGAGGATCTAGTTTGCTGCAAGTGGACGTAGGCATTTCTCTCATTGCACTTAGGGCAGATGTAGTCACCCTCCCTAAGAGTGCCCTGAGGCCCATCCTCTTCGACGACTTCAGTCAGATGTTTCAGAGACTTTGAATCAGTGGTGGCCATGGTCTTGGACAGATCGATCGTCTTTCCTGTCATGGGGTCGGTAAATTCTGAACCTTTCCCATCCTCTCCTGAGAGGGGCCCCTCATATCCACATTTGTAATCTGGGCACTTTATCCAGCCTCTCTCATCAGGATATGAAAGTGAACCACATTCGGGACAAAACATCTCTCTCACCTTGCCGAATTAACGAGAACCGAACGTCGCTGAGCCTGCCGACTATTCAACTATTCGTCTATTCTTTCATACATAATCCGCACCGTTCAAGCCATCGTGCCGGTTGGGGGGGCTATGGAAATTCATTTCGATTGGCGACTGTCACGTGTAGTCGATGATCAGGGAAACATTGTCGATGAGATAGTATGGGACGGACCAATGTCCCCATTTGGTGTGGCTAAACGACTATTGAAGATCCAACAAGGTCGAAAACTTCCAGAGGTTATCACTCTTGCAGAGAGATTCCCAGATGCCGAAATAGATCCCCTTGGTTCTCTATCAGATCCAAATTGGCCGAAGGCGAAAGAATCGGATGAACTCTTCCAGAGAGCCGCACTGACATTAGCGAAGATGGGAGTCGCCGAATCTTCCGGGGACATGGACAGGAGGCTTGACATGCTAGTCTCAGCAACTCTGGAAGCAAGATCATCTTGGACGACTTCAGAATCACGTTGTATTGAGTGGGCTGGATTATTCATCACCGAGGCTGACCTTGATTCTCAGAGGGACGAGATTCCCTCTGCTATCTCCTCTTCACAATCCATCGCCGAAGCATCAGAGAAACTCGGAGTAAAACCGCCAAAGCATCTCCCCTCGGATTCCGAGTGGTCATCCATGGTTTCACATGCTTTAGCCGTGTCCTCTTCTTCTGACATACTCGAACAATTGGAGGTATCAATTAGGGAAATCGCAACCATTCACGTCCCATCCCTAAGCGCCCTTCTGGGACCAATATCTGCTGCCAAGTTGATCGCCCTAGCCGGAGGGAGGGAGAGGCTAGCACGAATGCCTTCTGGCTCACTCCAGGTTCTCGGTGCTCATGCTGCCATGTCTGCACACAGAAGGGGGGCACCCCCTCCAAAACACGGGTCCGTACTCTTCTCCATGCCACAAGTGAGCCGATCCCCCAGGTGGGTCCGAGGAAAGATTGCACGATATCTAGCGGGAAAGGCAAGCATTGCGGTGAGAGTCGATCACTTCGATGGCGAGACATGGGGGAAATCTCAGATAGATGAGATAAATGGTGAGATTGAGGCAATTAAGACAAAGTTCCCTAAACCCCCTAAGAGGAGATAAGGAATGGCTAACAAGGCAAAATCTATTGTTTGGGGAGTTCGAAGAGAAGGGCGAACCCTTTGGACTAGGAACGCCGTGAAAGGAATTTCAGTAAGGGGTGAAAGGAGGAAAAGAGATGGCAGAATTGAGTGGAGGCGTTGGGATCCTACCAAGTCTAAGGTAGCCGCTGCATTACTCAGAACCAGTTCAGAACCATCTTCTCTTCTTCCAGATCCGGGATCAACATGCCTGTATCTCGGTGCTTCCAGCGGTGGGACCGTCAGTCACATACACGATTTTGTTTGTGGTGCAGATAACCATCATGGCGGACAGGTGGTAGCAGTGGAGATATCTCCTCGTATGGTCCGTGATCTCGTAACTCTCTCTGATAGGAGAGCGGGTCTGGTTCCAGTATTAGGGGATGCAAGGAAGCCCGCACAGGTCGCCGCATTCATCAGGGGGAAGGCAAATTGGATTCATCAGGATCTCAGCATAGCAGACCAGGCCCAGACTTTCGTAAGAATGGCAACTACTTTTCTTTCCCCCGGGGGAATCGGCCTTCTTAGCTTGAAGGCAGCAAGCGAGAGGTCATCGGAGGGCAATGACAACTCAAGGTTCCAGAAGGCGGAGCGGATACTAAGGGAGTCGGATCTAGTTCTTCTAGAGAGAATCGACTTGACTGGATTGGAAGAGCAACATGTGGTATTCTCTTGTTCAAGCACCTGAGAGCACCACGGCCGCAAACAACCCACCATAGAGCAGCATCAGCAGTATGAATAGGCCAATGCCGATCCAGGAGATAATCTGTGCAGCCTTTGCCATCCCTTGGTCGGGATGTCCGGGGTATTGGCTCGCTGTTGCGAGAGCCCCATTTGCCAGGATTAGGCCTGGCACTGCAGTGCATACCGAGCACATCACTAACCCCAGAATTCCTAGGACTAGTGCCAGAACCGCATTCGTCTGAGGGAGAATCATCCCGGGGCCCCCATGCCCCTGGACGTAGATTTGCTCTGGAGGTTTGTTCGAAACAGCCGGACTCCCTTCGAGAATCACGGCCCCAGGAGGAATTTCCGTTGACTCTTCCGAAGAAACCCAATCTGGGACATCACTCTCTTCCATGAACGTACGAACAAGTATTGGGGGATAACGTTGCCGAATCTACTCCGAAAGGTAATGGCCCACCCCTATGACCAATATGCGTGCCAGAGTTACCTGAGGTCGAGACTGTCCGCCTTGGTTTGGAAAGCCATCTTCTCGGACGAAAGATTTCAGAAGTCGACCTCAGACGTAGTGACCTGAGGTTTCCCTTCCCGGGAGATTTCGCTTCATCACTTCGGGGTCGCTTGATCCAGTCAGTGGATCGTCGAGCAAAGTATCTGCTAATTCGTCTAGAAGGTGACATAACGTGGCTCTGCCACTTGGGCATGTCTGGGAGATGGACACTATTCGGAGAAGGAATAGAGAGCAGACCCGGGAGATTCTCTAACGGTGATCCGGTCGGTAGCGGTGACGGCCCTCATGATTGGGTGGTCGTCCACCTAGATAGTGGAAGCAAGGCAGTCTACTCCGATCATCGAAGATTTGGCTTCATGGACTGCTTCCCTACGTCGGAACAAGACAGTCACAAAATGCTCTCCAACCTCGGTCCCGAACCAACTCCAAATCATCTTGTTCCAGAGGAACTAGGCGATGGACTCAGGGGTAAGAGTACCCCAATCAAGTCGGCCCTTCTGGACCAGCGAGTTGTTGCTGGGCTCGGGAATATCTACGTTTGTGAGATTCTGCACAGAGCAGGGGTATCTCCTAGGCGAAAGGCGAGCAGTGTAGCCGGTCAATCCGGAGTCTCACTCAGGGTGGAAAGGATTACGGCGGCTACCCATGATGTGATTACCGAGGCTATCGATGCGGGGGGTTCGACTCTGCAGGACTTCAGAGGTGTAGGCGGTGAAGAAGCGATGGGGTATTTCGTCCATAACTTCCAAGTCTATGGTAGGGAGGGTCTGGGGTGCATAAAGGAAGATTGCCTCGGAACCGTCAAGAGAATTGTTCAGTCTAACAGGTCGACATTCTATTGCCCATCATGCCAACGCTGATGCCTCTAGTCATGGTGCTGAGACATCTCAATGCCCCTCATCAGTGCAAGAAGAACCTCGTTCCTAGGAGTCGGGATTCCAAGTTCCTCGCCCTTGGAAACCACTGCACCACAAAGAAAATCAATCTCTGTTTTCCTTCCTGCCATCAGATCTTGCAGCATCGAGACCCTATTCTCAGAAGTAGAAGTAACGACTTTCCTCAGGTATTCTTCGTTGTCCATAGACCCCAAGTCAACCCCAGATGCTCGTGCAATAGACTCTGCTTCCCTCATCGCCTCGAGAGATTGAACCCAAAGCTCAGGGATTTGGGTCAGAGCCCCGTTCCTAACGCCTGCAATCGCACATATTGGGTTAATCGCGACGTTGATCATCAGCTTCTTCCAGATTTCTTTCTCGATGTCAGATGACCATTTGGGATTCAAACCAGCCTCTCCCAGAAGAGAAACAAACTCTGACGTAGTCGAATCCGGCTCGGACCCGTCCATATTGCCTAGGAAAATCGAACCTCTTCCTGTCCAATGCACGCCACCTTCCCCGTCCCTCCAAGAAGAGTGAGTGGTGGACCCTCCAATCACACGTTCCCAGCCAACTCTGCTAGCAATAATTTCAGCATTTCCGAGACCGTTTTGTATGCTTACTGCAACTCCATTTTCTGCCAAAATATCTTCTGCTATGGAAGAAAGTGAAGATGTTGAATTTGCCTTTCCGGCGACAATAGCCACATCACAAGAACCGCACATAATCTCCTCCAGTGGCCCCTTCTCACTATCAATTAGGAAATATCGCTCCCCGGGTATCATCTCCATAGGTCCTTCTGGTGTGAAAATGGTTAGTCCGGATTCGATAAGTTCAGCCGATCTTCCTCGGGATACGCATACCAACTCGGCACGAGTATCCGCTAAGCAACCAGCAATGACGCCACCCAGAGCACCAGTTCCCAGGATAGCGACTTTCACTCAGCACCCCTCCGAGGGACATCTCGCTGAAAGATGAACCGTAATTCCCGTCTCATCAGCCGTGACCCACACCGCTCTCTCGAGACTTGAAAGACCTACCTCATTCACTGTAATCAAAGTGCTTTCGCCCGATTCAACCCAGTCGTTGATGCCGACTTCCCAAATTCCGCTTTGTGGAGAGTCGCCATGCCACTCTACAGCAAGATCCATTCTTCCAGATGCCCTGTTGAAGACCATTATTTCCTCTACATCAAGTCCACGATACAATCCATTGGGATGGACATAGACATCCACCGACTCTCTAATGCTGAATGCCTTCATGGTTCCGTCATTGTGACATAATGCAAGCCACCCCTCCGTCCCAATACCAATCGCCCCTTCACCACTAAGATTTCCCGTGATCCTCATAGCAGTGAAGTTACCCATCTCTACGGACCAGTTCGAACTCGTATTAATTTGCGCTGCAACATCGCTAGAAGGGCAGAATGGAGAGCCCGAGTCTGAGTGGTAGAGAACGTCTCCTACTGTTACAAATTCACTCGGAACTACCCATAGTCCATCCTCAACATGGATTAATGGCTCTGTACTATCAATCGGAATTGCCCAAGGGCCACTTGTCGAATTTTCCCTGACCAAGTAAACCCCCGGGCCAAAGGCCCTACCTTGGCTGTCGAATAAATCAGAGTTCTGAATTGCCCCCTCATGACCCCTGAGGCACACTTCCTGCACACCAGAACTCAGATTACTACCATTCAATAGTTCCCAGTAAGAACCTACAATGGAAATCACACCACCTTCTTCAGTATGCATCTCAGAACAAATAATGGGATTTTCGGAGTCTTCTCTTAGGTCCCAAAAAGAATCAACAAAACCCTCATCACCGTGGCTTGAGAGTTTTATCAGATGCTCCGTCTCGAAGCCAGATATCTCAATATTTATCTTGAGTAAGTGAGGGGTAAAATCTTCTTCGGGAGGTGTGATTACTATTGGGAGTTCAATGATCTCATTCTGCGTCAATCCATCGAATCTGCATACTTCAGAAAACTCCGAACACGAGTAGTTCAGTCCCCAACCATCTGGTTCCGATCCCTCGACTCTGAACTGTAGCCAGCCTGATACTGGCATCACACCTTCAGGTTCCAGAATTAGGAGAACCTCCTCTCCGACCCCTGCTTCGAAATACAACTCATCTGGCCACTCATCGGTATGGATCCCAGCAATGTAGTCTTCCATTTCGTACGAAGGGACGGTTCCGGGCAATCCTGCCAGCAGAACGATTGCTGCAATTGCTACGAAACGACTTCTGAATCTCTCTTCCAGTCCGATGTGTTCGTCCAGGATTATTGGTTGAGGCAGACTGTCGGGGTTGAATCTCTGCCATGCAGCTACAAATGCTAGGAAAATCCAAGGGGTCCACTTAGCGGTTGCGAATACCATTACCATGACAAAGAGAACCAAAAGGAAAATCGAGGTCTGTGTACGCCCGCTCCTCATCTCGGATGGCCCGATAATTGCGTACAGCAACCTATCACCAGGTAGTCCCGGGATTGGGAGCATCAACCCCCATCCAACTATGGAAAGGCCAACCCCAGCAATTCCAATCGGATGCAACCATTGTAGCCTAATTGCCAATTCACTTCCCATCCATTTCTCGATCAGATAACCCGTGAGTAGGTTCGTGTCGAAGACTGTAGGGGCTGCAGTGAGTTCTGGAGGGATACTTGACGTCATCATGAGTCCCAAAACGGTCAGAATGCTACCAGCCAAGAAAAGAACGATTGGGGCTGTAACTTCGATCGAGCCTAGGGCCCTTCTATTCGGCATTGGGACAAGCTCCGGTTTCCTCTGCCCCAGAGCCCCAACAATTCCGAACGGCCACCAAGTAGGGATCGGGAAGACAATCGGGGTAATGTGTCCAATCTCAATTCCATTCTTTCTTGCTACTAATATCCTGCAATAGCTAGCTAGGATGAATGAAAGCATCATTGGAATTGTGAAGAAGAGGAATGACTGGGTAATTTCGCTTATCCCGGATTC
>CBFIAW010000045.1:0-8361 GCA_965660655.1 Candidatus Thalassarchaeaceae archaeon
CCCTAGTGGATTGGGAGATTCTTGGAGTGGCAATAGAAAAACAAGTAACGATACAAAGATGATTTTGGCGGTGCTGAGATTTCTCATTTGAAAGGACATCTATTCACCACTATGGAGTTCCATGGATTATTCGGGAACCTGAGAAATCTATTTCCAGAGGGAAGGTCCGAAAATCTGGGCCAAGTTCTCTTTGCAGAGTTTCTCTAAGTCCACTTTCGCCGTAGACTAGTAGAAAACCGCCATTTCCAGCCCCTAACAGCTTCGCACCCTTTGCTCCAGAAGACATGACTCGCCCGTATAGTTCATCGATAGATGGATTCGTAATCATCGATGAAATCCCCCTCTTGGCAATCCAAGTATCATTCAGAAGAGACCCGAGAGAGTCGAGGTCTCCGTTTTGAAACATCATTACTGCCTGGTCTGCATGATCTCGAATCTCGCGCATCCTTCTACTCCTGTCTTCCTCATCTTCCGATTCCTCGGCTAGAACTTTACTAGCACTTCGGGTCATACCGGTGAAAACAAGTGTGAAGTTACTGGATATCTCGGCTAACATATCATTTCCAATTTCCATTGGTTCTACAGAAACTCCTTTTCTTCCAAATCTGATTGTGTTTATTCCGCCATAGGAGGCAGCGTACTGATCCTGACGCCCGATGGGGGCGCCCATAATTTCTATCTCAATCTTGCATGCCTCTTCGGCAAGTTGCTCCTTCGGTGTCTTTCTGCCTTGGAATGCATGCATTGCATTCAGAAGGCCAACGGTAACCGATGAAGAAGACCCGAGTCCCGTACCTCTTCCAGGTATGTCTGCGATAGTAGTGATCTCAACTCCCGATTCAATGCCAGTTAGTCGCAAAGCCTCCCTAACTAAGCCATGCTGAATCTTGGATACCGAATCGACATCCTCCATGGACGAATATGAGATTCTAATCCTGTCATCGAATCTCCTGTTGATCGTGACATACACATATTTGTTTATTGCAGCAGAAACTACGAGACCGCCCGATGGAACTGCCATCGAGAACTCGTCAATATCTGTCCCGCCGCCAAAGAAGGACACTCTTAGCGGGGTTCGGCTGATTATCATCGCAACTTGGGGGGCGGAGTATCACTCATCAAGACGCCGGTTTGGTGAAATCAAGGAATTCTGCCAATGACAAGGCATATGAGAGCGGCGCATCCGCGAGAGTCAGAGAGCCATGGGCAACCTAGTAACTATGGATGACCTAAGCAATGAAGATATCATTGCTGTTCTGGATGATGCCGAGCGCCTAGTTCCTGTAGCCACTGGGGAAATTCTCCTACCTCTGCTACAAGGCAAGGTTCTGGCAAATATGTTCTTCGAGAACTCTACTAGGACTCGGATGTCATTCGAGACCGCCATGAAGAGGCTCGGTGGCTCGGTCCTGAACTTCAGCTCAGTTGGCACCTCTGTCGCCAAGGGCGAGACTCTGTATGATACGATGCAGATGATTAGCGGCTATGCAGACGTAGCGTCAATCAGGCACCCTAGACAAGGTGCAGCGCAGTACAGCGCTGATGCCGTCGGAATACCGATATTGAATGCTGGGGACGGGGCTGGAAACCACCCTACACAGACAATGCTAGACCTATTCACCATACGACAGGCTCATGAGTCCCTGGATGGTTTGAATGTGGTTCTAGTGGGTGATCTGCGATATGGAAGGACGGCACACAGTCTATCTCACGCACTTGTGAGGTTCGGTGCCAGTCTTACACTGGTCTCCCCGACCTCATTGAAGATGCCAGTGGAGATAGTCTCTGACTTGAGGTCCCATGGAGCTGATGTCACCGAGACGGAGTCCCTGAATGAGCAAATTACTGGAGCGGACGTCATCTACATGACAAGAATCCAGAAAGAGAGGTTCCCTGACGAGGAAGAGTATGCCAAGGTAGCGGGGATATACAAAATCGAGGCAAACGACCTGGTGGGTGCTAAGAAGGGAATGATTGTCATGCACCCACTACCTAGGGTGGGTGAGATAGCCCCCAGCGTCGACTCCACCGAATTCGCTAGGTACTTTCAACAGGCGTTCAATGGTGTGCCTACTAGGATGTCCCTACTGTGCAGGAGCCTAGGCGTGAAAGTCCCGAAGAAGGTGAAGTAATGACTGAGATGAGAAGGGTAACCGCGATTCGAAACGGGACGGTGGTCGACCACATACCCTCTGGATACGCTATACAAGTAATCAGAATCCTGGGGATCGATGCTGACAGGGCGACTCCGGTTTCCCTTGTGATGAACGTTCCAAGCGACAAGATTGGGAGGAAAGACGTGCTCAAGATCGAGGACAGAGAGCTTGACCAAGAGGACCTAGACAGGTTGGCGCTAATCGCGCCTGCTGCCAGCATAGCGATAATCAGGAACCATGCAGTTGCAGAGAAGATGAAAGTGGAACTGGGGGATGGCCTAGAGAACATCGCCAGGTGCTCCTTCTCGAACTGCATCACCAAGAACGACAGCGAGCCCCTCCCTCAGAAAATGCGAGTAGTCTCTCGGGACCCATTGGAAGTCAGGTGCTACTACTGCGGATGTGGACAGGAAATAGATGAGTTGATCGAGAACATCATCTAATTTGAGCCCCTATACGTTGGAGTAGGAAAATTTCCAGATTACTACTATGCGGTTAGGAAGCATTAGCCAGCCAATCCCTCATTGTGCAGGACTGACAGACCTCCCGACTGGTGATCTCCCCGCACTCCGTGCAGTTGTTAACCTCGTGCTTGAGATCCGGGTTAGCCATGGAATGGAGTTCTCTGATTCGATCCAGTGAGTGCAGGAGGCCGTGTCGCGCACCGGGGGTCAACTCCTCCAATCGTGCTACTACTGACCTACTCTGCTGGCGCATTGCTCCCGGAGCATGAGGGCACTCTACATGGTGGATTGGCAGGCTCACATACAATGCGTGGGCGTGTATCTCTTGCTCGGGGATCCATCTGAGAGGGACTATCCTGGGAACCAAACCCTCTATCTGAGAATTTGTGTGAGGTGCGAGCCTGACCGATCTGTCTATCTCGCCCTTCTGGAGGTTCATCAGAATCGACTGGGCCATGTCATCCAGATTATGCCCTAGGGCCATTACGTTGGCTCCGACCTTTTCTGCTAGGGCATTGAGGCCCTGGCGACGGAAGACGCCGCAGAACGAGCAAGGCATGAGTCCCTTCGCCTCTGTGTGCATTTCCCCCATCGACGGCATTAGCTTCACTACCTCGTCCATTCTTCCATATCCCATCTCCTCGTAGCTCAGCGTCTCGAATCTTACGTCAATTGACTCTGCGAGTTTCCTTGCGAATTCCATAGATGGAGCGCGGTATCCGTCGATCCCCTCGTCTACACACCCTGCGACCAATTCCACGTCCCTTCGACGACCAATGATCTCATCCATCATAGAGAGGAGGACGGCTGAGTCCTTGCCACCAGAGACAGCGACGAGCACAATGAAGGGTGACCCGTCGTCCCTAGTCGCGTTTTTTGGCAAATCCAACTGAAGCCGAAGTTCGCGTGACGTTCTCTTGCGAATGGAAGAATAGAGATGCCGGCCGCAGAGGTGTTGACCACTGTATGCTTGGAAGACAATTGCATCGGAGCGACATCTGCTGCATGACTGGACCTCGATTTCACCGCTCATGATGAGTCGTCGCACAGCATAGGCTTGAACCCATCCTCCGGTGAATTGATTCGTACTCTCCGGGCCGGAATGCCATGGAAGACTCCGGGGCCTTGCCTGGGAGGAGTGAGATAGGAAGCAAGATTTTCTCACCCTCCGTTGACAGGTTTTCACTGATAGTACTCTCCTTTTTTGGGATTATTCTCGCTCCAGAAATCGCTTCTGGGATAGAGCCTTTACTGGGAGAAAAATCGTTTTCGGTAGTTGTCTTTGGACTAATTATAGCCATTCCACTTATCGCGAGTTCGATAGGGAAATTGTATGTCCGTATCAGAGCCTAATCGGAGCGTAGTCTGGCAATCCTTGATTCAACGTAACCAGATACAGTCTGCCATGGGATAATGAAACGTAATCCAGCTACTGATACAATGAACAGTCCTGCAGAGATTACCTTACCATAAGTCATCTGTAACTCCAATGACTCCTTCACCTGCCCGGTCCACTGCGTCCCCTCCAGGATTCCAACTATTGTAATCATGAGGTCGTCAAAGGCCAGTGCCAGAGCAGTGGTAATGCCAACAAGTGAGACTACGACAATAAGTTGAATGAGGTGGGAGTTCACTACATTGTTGAACTGCCTGATGTACTCAGGATCACGCTTAGACTCCTCGGGCAAGGAAGCAGCGTACTCCATATGGCCAATTGCAGCCATACCCGATTCCATGAATAATAACATCAGAATAGCGATTCCCAGAAGTGTGCCGGCTAGTGGGGATACTAGGCCCCCGAACATTGTTCCTTCTCCAATCTGTGTCGGAAGCGCCCTAAGTCCTACGTCGACCTCGGAAGCAATGGGCTCGAATGTTAGAACTGCATGGAATGCAATCACAATGATGTAGTAACCAACGACCCATGAAATAGATCTCTTAGATAACCCCCATATCCCAATTAGGCCAATTAAGACTGGAGCGAAGACAATCCCCAGGAAAACCAGTTCCATCACCAAGCCCAGTGGATGGAAGAGATCCCCGATGTGATTCATCGAGTCATTGCTGTTCCAAGGGAAGTGCAGTCCATGCTTGAAAGTAGCAATTATCCATGCGAGCAAGAATGGGATTATCACCCAAGCCCCTAGCAATGCTGCTGAGACATTCTTGATCCTAGTTTGAAACTCCTGCGAAGATGCCCAAAAACGCTCGATTGCAAATGTCGCAACGGCGCACAGTGCCAGAGGTCCAAGCAAGGACATTGTGCCAGTCTGTCCGACGCCTAGAATGAAGTCGGGAATCATCAGGCCGTTCAAGTTGTCAAGCCACATTAGCCCCCTAGTGTGCTCATAGGAAGGACACCATGTTTCTTCATTGTTGTCGATTATGAACTGTTCACTGCATAACCCATAAATCTCTCCCATCCTCTTCAACAAGAGAATAAGCGAGACTGTGGATGCAATCTGGAGAACTAGGATTTGCCATTTTCTCCTCAAAACGGGAATGTGGAGAGTCTCGGTAATTTCAGCTTTCTTTTCACCAATTTCCAATCTTTCACCCCCTGGACTGTAGCAAGGCCTGTGACAATTCAACATCTGGCATCCAATCAACTACCTTTGCCCCATAGCCCGAGACTGCAGTTAGCCTATTCTGCCTCTCTAACTTCAGTACCTCGTAAGCCATTCTGGGGATTCTGCTGACTAGCCTCTCGAGATCTACGCTACTGGGCGAGAGGATGATGATTTCATGGCCTTTGCCTGATAAGTTTCGTATTGCTGGCAGTGTTGTTCCATCCCCTTCTAAACTGCTGATTATGAATACTGGAGAACCGCGGCTAATCCTTGGTGAAAGGGCATTAGTAACAGCTTGAAGAGGCATAGAACCCGACGGAGAAACCGAGGCTAGTCTACTCAGAACCTTATACTGCTGCTTATCTCCGGTGTCGGGTGGCAAGTAATCCATTCTGTCACCATAGGTAACCATAGCAACTGAGTCTTTCCTTTTCAAGAAATGACTAGCCAGTGAGGCTGCTGCCGATGCCCCCATCTCAAGGGGGTTCTTCAGGACTGTTCCAATTCTGCTTACTTCCCTAGTATCCAGTATTATGAAAATATCGGTAACTGCATCCCTAGTCTTCTGGTTGACCATCATCTCGCCGGTTCTAGCAAATGCCTTCCAGTTTATTGAGCGAATGGGGTCTGTGGAAAGGTACTCCCTCAATGAGTAGAATTCCATCCCCGGGCCAGGGGTTCGAAGTGTTGTAGCTCCAGTATACATCTTTGGGACATCGGCCCTTAGCATTGCATCCTCTACATCTCTGACTTGGGGAAATACTGTGATATCACAGATGTCTTCAATCACCGACTCGGTGACAAACAAACCGAATGAGTTTCGATATCTCACTGAGATTGGGCCTATCGAATAGTGACCGCGAAGTGGACAGCGAAGCATGTAATCTAGTTTTGTCGACTGCCCCGGTCCAAGGTTAAGTCGAATCTGGTTAATTCCCCTCCTAATCTTCATCTCGTGGGGGACGTTGTCGAATACCTCGAGTAACTGAGTTCTTCTGTATGACTTGTTGGTTATGGAAAGAGATATTTCGATTAGATCCCCCTTATACACATTTGAGTGAGGTACGAATCTAGTAATCTCGAGGTTTGACTGGCCGACAATCCAACCGTTTATCGAGATGAAGGCAATGAATGTCAATCCGATTATCATCATCTGGAAATTGGAAATCATCATTCCTACTAATATCAGGCTAATTCCACCTGCCAGCATTATTGCAGCCTTCCTAGTCCACAATTCTAGTCACCCCCCCTGCTTCTCCCCATTGCTTTATTCTCCTAACAATTCCAACCAATTCGTCCGGCCTGTAGTTTCTATCCTCGAATAAGAAACGAACCAGGACTGGGTCACGGATCATTCCTTGGAGTTCCGATGCGGGCATTGCATCGAATTCTTCCCTAGTCAGCGCGTTTAGGTTCCGAACCCTAGTAAGGAGAACCTGTCGGATTTTCTCGGGCCTTTGATAGTACTTGTATCTCTCAGCATCTCCAAAACCATAGTAAACAACTCTGAAGATATGCCGCCAGTCTTCAGGGTCCTCCTTTCTGATTAGTACCGCCTCAAGCAAAATGAATAGGAATAGGAATAGTATTAGCATAGCCATCCAATCATTTGTGAAATAGATCAGTAGGTAGTACACAAGGTTGTAAGTATCTCCGAAGATAGTGGGCTGTTGATGCCGACTTTCATCAAAAATTACCAAGGAATGTTCGCCTGGAGACGTGTCGTTGTTATTCAGAATTAGGGCCTCAGCAACCACATCCAGAATCCACTTTCTATTGTCGTTGTCAGGGACCATTCCCAAGTAACTAGAGTCGAACTCTGGATCATAAATCGAGTTAATCAGTACAGAGCCGTCAGAGATGAAGTGAACTCTTCCCGTCTCAGAACCTCGGCATAGAATTACCTCGCAATACCTCACATAAACTGGGAAAGGACCCTGTTCGTCTCCAACCAGGCCGAATGCAGCATATGATCCAACTGAGTAATTGCCATCGTCATTATTGTCTATCCAAGAATCCTGGGTAGTCTTGGCAATTACGTACCTGCGCTCTGCTGGATTGTAGGAAGTGGCTTTCTCGAAGGCTGATGGGGTGTTAGTGAGTATGCTATAGTCCTGAGACCAATCCCACTTGGGTTGATTTGTAGATGGGTCAGTTCCCTGGAATCTATGAGAGCATAGCCCTGAATCCTGAATAGTGACGAATTTGGCACCAATCTCTGGGTCACTAGGATCCTGATCAAGAACGTCAACTACACCGTCTTTGTCAAAATCCCTAAGGCATGGGTTTACGCTAGTCTGAACCCCCTGTGAAGAAGTGAAATTGAAGGCTGATGTAGTGTTCACCCAGACGAAGTCTGAACCAAGATCACTATCGTAACTATAGTCGGTATAGAGGCGGTGGTTTGTGAAGTCAAGGCCAAACTCTGCTGCAAGATTGCTCGAATAGCCAAAATCATCCATTAGGATTAGAGTGCCACCTCTGGAAACGAAATCTCTTATCGCAACAATCTCCGATGAAGTGTACCCATCTCCTTCGGAAAACTGGACCAGGTCATCTTCGCCCGTGAATCGGGGGAGGGAAATGGTGTCCCTCTCTACTCCAGAGATTACAAAAATTGTCTGTTCTGGGTGGTCTATGTCGCTAAGCAGAAGAGGACTGGAAACTAGGGCCGTGGTCTCTACGCCCTTCCTATTCAAATCCTCTCTGAATTTGCCCAAATCGTTCCATTCGTCTCCATATGCAGACTGCTGGGTCTGTCCGGGGATGACATAAGTGACTGCAATAGAAAGAACGAGTAGGAGGAAAACTGTCCAGAATGAAACCTGTATAGCGACCCTTCTATTTCTCCTCGATTTAAGAAATTTTGAGAGTTCTTTCCAATCTACCATCCCTCGGCCCCCATCAACTACGAGCCATTGAGCCAGAAGTTCGTTTTATGACCGTTATGTGACCCTGAACGGCCCTGCATCGACTTATCTTGAGAGTTCCACGACGGTTCCCACGTTCGCGACTTCCTCTACAGGGACTGCAAGAAGGCCGTCTGTAGACGGCCATGGGAGCTCATTGGGATCGATTCCTTGTTCAGTAGCGACCAATATTGCAACAATGTTGCCGGTGTCTACATCCACAGTAAAATCTGCGAGATGGCCTAGGAGATCGCCGGCCGCA
>CBFIAW010000046.1:0-8321 GCA_965660655.1 Candidatus Thalassarchaeaceae archaeon
TACGTCATGGCTACACGTGTTGAGATGACGGAAATGCCTGAACTTGTGGCACTGTTCAATGGATTCGGCGGGGGGGCATCGGCTCTTGTCGGCTTATCGGAGGTCCTCAAGAGGCTTCAGAATTCTAACGTCCCAGAACCAGGCGTGGAATTGTATGCTATTTGGGTGGCAATTGGGCTTTCGGGAATTGTTGGTTGGGTTACTTTGACAGGCAGCCTCATGGCAATGGGAAAACTCAGGGGCGGATTTTACATCCCCTTCACTAAGAAGGATGATAGAGGCAGAAGAAAGTGGGTAAGATTCCCAACATGGGGGCCACCGTGGATGAACTTCGTCAAAGGAGCAATTCTTCTAGCGTGCATCTCCCTCATTGGGCTGACTGTCCAGGATCCCCACAACTATGACTACATATATTCACTCGTAATTCTTTCCTGCCTACTCGGCGTCCTATTTGTGATTCCCATCGGCGGTGCCGATATGCCCGTAGTTGTGAGCTTGCTAAACTCGATGTCTGGTATTGCCGCTGCATTCACTGGTTTCGTAATCGGGAATAACGTCCTAATCATTGCCGGTTCTATGGTCGGTGCAGCTGGTCTCATTCTTACATTCATTATGTTCAAGGCGATGAATAGGACCCTGATGGCAGTACTATTCATGTCCTTCGGAGGTGGGGGAAGGGAATCTGTAACTAGGACCAAAGTCGGCAGTGACCCAGAGGAGGTTGCAATGATCTGTGATGGCATCACAAAATGCGTCATCGTACCAGGATACGGAATGGCCGTTAGCCAAGCACAGCATGCAGTGAAAGAATTCGCCGATCTGATGGAAGCTCAGGGTGTCGAGGTATCATACGGAATCCACCCGGTTGCAGGAAGGATGCCTGGGCACATGAACGTGCTGCTTGCCGAGGCCAGCGTACCATATGAGCAGTTGATTGAGATGGACGATATTAATTCGGAGCTTCCCGAGACCGACGTCGCACTGGTTATCGGAGCGAATGACACAATCAATCCAGTTGCCAGATCCGGTGAGGGACCACTCGGAGGGATGCCAATAATTGACGTGGATAAGGCTGGAGTAGTTGTGATCATCAAGAGGAGCCTATCTGTTGGATATGCGGGCGTCGATAACGACTTATTCTTTGAAGACAAGACAATGATGCTTTTCGGTGATGGGAAGAAGATGATGAACGAGCTAAATGGCGCTATCAAGGAGTTGTGAGGTTAGGCTCCCCCAACCGTTATTTGACATCGACTTCGAGAAAGGCTTGGTGATATCGTGCGAGTGAATGCCAGAAGGGTCTTGGTCTGTCTTGTTGTAGTAGTCGCAATGTCACTTCCAGCCTTGGGAATGAGCAAGGGACCCAAGGCGAACAATTCCAATGATGACCTGACTGTGAAGTATGGATGTACCTGCCACAATAATGGCGCACCATCGGACAGGGCCGTGATAATGATCACTGGCGTCCCCCTGATGTACGATACGTCAGAGGAGTACCAACTCACCATACGTGTGGCTGACTCTCTCACCCTCTCAGGCGGAGAAGGAAATACCCATGCAGGATTCCTGATATCCTCTGACTCGGTTGGAAACTTCTCATGGGATGTGAGTGAAGAGATTCGTTATGCCGATGGTCGCTCAGATGACGTCTCTCACTCGGACCCAAGTCTGGAAGGAATTTGGACGATTAATTGGATGTCTCCCAGTGAAGACGTCGGATCCGTGCAATTCTGGCTTGCTGGCAATTCTGTTGATGGTGCTGGAATACCTGACGACATGGATTACTGGAACATCCTATCCTTCACGATAAACCCACCTGGGACCATTACTACTGACGAGAGCGGGTCTACTTTGGAGACAAGGACTATTTCCGTTGGAACTTACGACTCCCTGTTCCTCATCGAGGTATCTGAAGAGCAACTTGAGCAAGAAAGACAAGATGCACTGTCCCACAGGGTTTTCTCTCAGGGGAATCTTTTCTTCTGGACAAGTTTGACTGCACTAATCATCGGAGCCGTTGTGCAGAAGGAGATTCTTGAGAGAAAATACGACGGTGGTCCCGAATTCCTAGCCAGTGAGCTGGCATACCCACAGGGCTTTCGTAGGGGCGTAGTATGCGCACTTTCATTCTATTTCGCTGTTGGTTGGGCAAATTCACAAACCCCAATTACCTTCCAAGGTGTCGATTTTACCGATTTCGCTGCTGGGTCCGCATTCTTCATCAGTGCATGGGCGGCTTACGGGGTATACCGAACTATACTAGCAGCTAGATCGGAACATGAAGTGAAGGATGTAATGTGACCCCTGATCAAAACTCCAAGGCGGATCCTGGACGATTTAGGGTACATTTGGAGGAACTCAACTCAATTGCAAGAATGACTGCATTTGTGATGTTACTACTATGCATCTTCTGGTCTTTCACCGTCAATCAGGTTGTATCCATGTGGCTG
This sequence comes from Candidatus Thalassarchaeaceae archaeon, assembly GCA_965660655.1. Classification (GTDB taxonomy): domain Archaea; phylum Thermoplasmatota; class Poseidoniia; order Poseidoniales; family Thalassarchaeaceae; genus UBA36. Next base: position 2,451 of record CBFIAW010000046.1, read on the forward strand.
GAGATAGTTCCACTGCCAACAGGTCCAAACAACGAGAATTTATCTGTTTATGGGCCATTTGACTGGATTCAGATGCGATGGAGCGTCGTAATTCTACTTTCGATGGTAACAATGCTGCCAATGGTTTCGGTGTTTACTTACAAATTCGCTAAACCAGGCCTATTCCCTAGAGAGAGAAATTGGCTCATAGCCGTGCTAATCCTTACGACTACGGTCGTACCGTTTTCAATAGTCGTTATTTGGGCTTTTGGCATTCCAACACTATTTGATTTCATAAGAATTTCTGGTACTCCAGAGGGTATTCTCGTTCGATACGATGCCGCTTCAATTTTCTCTCTCGGTTTGGGGTTCACATGGGTCATGGTGGTTTGGTCAGTTACAACAATTACCCTCTCCCTGTCAAGGGTATTCGGAATGGTCTCATCGGGAAAGACCAGATTCAGGAACAGATTGCTGGCTATTTCTTCTGGTATCATAATACTAACTCTGCCAGTAGAATACGATGGTCTGAAATTGCTAATCGCCATTATGATGGTTTTCCTCGCGGATGTAATTTCCCAAACAGCACCTGTGAAGATGACGCTATGGGGACCCAATGGCAATATTGACTCAACTACCTAGCAGATTGGCATTGACTTGAAAGGCTGTGCTATGGGCCAATTGTCGTGGGCAAACTCTCATCAACACAATATCTCAGAGTTGTTGTAACAGTCGTTTTGTTAGTTAGCTCCGCATTCGTAACCATGAATTCATCCAAGGTAAATGATGCAATATCATCTACAGTTACGAATCAAGAACATTCTGACTATGAGATGGTAGGACTCTCTGCGGAGGAGAAATGGCCAGTACTTAGAATCAGCTTCCCCGGAAAACCATTCCCAAATTCTTTGCTAGGTGACCTCTTTGAAGGAGACTTCTCAGCGCAGCAGTATATCTCGGAAATGAGTGGTGGCTTGTCACAACTAAACTCAACGATAGTAGAAGGGGTCTGGGAGTCTCAATATGAAGAGTCGTACTGGGGAGAGGATTCTGACTTAGAGAGGGATTCTGGTAGCGGTTCAGGCGGTGCTAGGGAGCTTGCAACTCAGGCAATAATGGGATTATTTCAGGACCAGGACCCTTCCCGATGGGATCTAGATGGGGATTTTGTTATCGATCGAATCCTCATACTTCATTCTGGTCAGCCTCAAGAGGAGGGGGGGGCATCTAGTAGAATCTGGAGTCATTTCTCATTATTCCATGAGCCAGTTGTCATTGGTGACTACACGTTTGAGCACTACACCATGGCATCAGTACACGGGGGACTCGGTGTTACGGTTCATGAGATGCTCCATCAAATGGGGGCAGTTGACCTCTATGACGTACATAGCGAATCCCCCACGAAGAGCTGGTATGGACTTGGTGACTGGGACATTATGGCTAGTGGAAACTGGATTGGAGACGGAAATATGCCATCGTTACCATCTTCTTCTACTTTGGATCTAATTGGTGCCATCAGCCCAATTCTGCCTGTTCTCCATCTCGATGGAAACTTCACTTTGCACCCAGTTTCCCAGGGGGGGTCTCCATTGAAGATTGAAATTGCCCAGGGAGAATACATTTGGGTTTCACTAAGGTCAGACGTTGGATTTGACGGTGGTTTGCCAGGCCATGGAATATTGGTGGAACAGCAAGATCTCGGATTCGGGGATATTGACTCAAACCTTGTAAATACCGATCCACTTAAGCCATGGGTAAAAATTATCGAAGCTGATGGAAACGATGCATTACTGAGGGCGAGGGACTATGGGTCTGCAGGGGATACGTTCACTGTTGGCGATAGATTTGGCCACACTGGGGAGCAGATTTGGGACAATCGTGGTCGATTAGCCTCGTGGACGATCACCGTCACATCTGTTGGACATGAATCTGCCACGGTTGAATATGACTTTGTAGGGGACGCGAATGCCACAGTATCGTTACCGAGGAGTCCAATCGTATTACTACCAAATGAGTCTGTATCCGCAGAGGTAATCGCTGATTCTGGTTGTCAGATCATATCTCAATTATCTACTACTGGTGGATTTTGGACTCAATCCGAAAATGACTCGAACATTATTCCAATACTGGAAGTGACTGACTCATCGCCAAGGAAGGGGACCATTTCGGGAACTATAGGTTGCCATGATCGTCCCATGACCAGCGTTTCTCTCGAATGGCGTGTTGTTAACCACAGATTCACCAGCGATTCATTGGAGTCTACGGTTGCTTGGGATGAACCGTCTACCGTGAGGATGTTTCCTGAAACTGAAGGCGATGGACCCCGAATTTACACGATAACAGTTGAAGGACCCGCAGGACGGATTTCCGAATCCATAACATCCGGGCAATTCTATCCCGGAGACCCAATAGTATTGGATATTGATCCTGCTGGACTTCTTGAGCCAAGAATGGTAGCAAGGGGCGATCTGGTCATAGTAGATTCAAACAATATTGAGCAAAGAATATCAATTGTGCTAAATTCTGAAGGAGAGTTACCTTTCGGTCCCTTAAATTGGCTCGCAATACCTTCTAACGCCATCTCAACTGTTCTAGTTCTCTTGGCTTTGTCAATTGCCACAGGCAGAAGGAAAGATTCACCCAATCAGTAATTTTGTCGAGATTACCTCTAAGCCAGGAATGCAGAAAACAATATTTGACTTAACTACAGTTAGATGCGCTTTGGATTGCTCCATCGCGAATCCGATGGCGGCCTCGAGATCTGTAGATACCTCCATCTATCACCATCACGTATTGGGTATAGCCAGTGCTTGTTTACACCCGATGCAAGTCTAGACGAGAGGCAGGCCTCAGCCCAGTTTGCCGGTCCTCCCTTCGATGGATCGACTACCAACCACGGAGCATGCCCGTCCCCAACACCTCCAGAATAGCACCTCCAGGCAGTTCCATACTTGAATCCAGATCTGGTATTCAAACCCCTCATCCACAAGTCGAGTAGTATGCTTGCCGAGACAGAAAGAAGTCCAATTTCTTCATCATTATCAATTTCTGTAGTTGACTGAGTCCCCTTGGCCAGTAATCGGACGACTTCCGCTTCAGTAATGTCCAATTGCCTTCCCTCGTGGAGGGGGATGCCAACTGACTCAATCGGCCAGTCGTTTGCATCGGATATGAAGATCCCATTCCGGCCAAGGCTTTCCGCGCTCTTCTCGGAAATGATTTCAAGCACCCGTGTCGTTGGTTGATTGATATCGCCACGAGGATCGGCTTCACTGAGGCGATATGTGACTACCGACTGCTCCTCGTCAATGACGAGTACTTCTGGCAACCTCCCCCTCCTAGTCACATCGTCGCACCAATAGAGTAGCCCCTCCAATATGTTCTCAGGATCTTGGTTAGCATCACGTAAGACGTCTTTTGAATCATACCATAGAATCTCAGAGACGGGGGGCCCCTTTCTCGGGTGGGAGTCAGAAGACCACCTCATGGCCCAGGATCCTGAGCTTTCAAGACCCAATGGATCAAAGTTTTCTGATAGGACAACCTTGTTTCCCGGGACTCTAAGGGCCTCTAGAATTGCTGCTTCTCGGAGAATATTTCGATTTATTCTAACTCGTTCTGAAAGCCATAATGCGAATGACCCCTGATCCGAAAAATCTTCGAACTCAACGCCTCGATGTTCTCTACAGAAGATCACTTCTGAATCGGTGAGAAGAAGCCCCTGACCCTTGGTTAGTAGTCCGATTGCAGACTTCTCCCAAAGCCGGCTATAGGCGGGACCATCGTATAGCCTCCTTGGGTCCCCGGACTTCATGTTCTAATGCAAGACGCTAACAAATTAGACGCTATCCCCAAATATCATTCGTCGGGCCCCCTCCCGAACATTATGAGCGATGACCCAGTTGCCCTCAGGGAGGAAAGTTTGGCGAGGTTGCAGTCCTTGTTAGACTCGATAGATGGCCCCCAAGTCACCCTAATTGGCGATACCATGCTGGATAGGTACCACTATGGTTTCGCGAACAATCTGAATTCTACTGCACCTGTGCCAGTGCTGAAGATATTTCAATCCGATGAATCTCCCGGTGCTTCTGCTCACATTGCTATCGGGCTGACCTCATTTGGAATGAATGTCTCATTTCACACAGCAATTGGGGATGACGACGAAGGCGAATCGATTATCTCCTCTCTCAAGAACATGGATATCAGTATTGATAATGTTGTAGAAGTATCAGATAGAAAGACGTTGACTAAGATTAGATTCTTCGGTAGTAGGGAAAGCCTCCTTGATAGAAGACAGATTCTACTCCAGGCAGACAGAGGACCCAACAAAACTCTTGAATTGGAGATTTCTGACTCTCTTACTAAATCAGCCCACTCTTCCATATCCAATAGTTGCGCATTAGTAATATCAGATTATGATAAGGGAGTAGTCACACTAGATGGGGCCCAGTCTCTGATATCCACTGCAAATAAATTGGGAATCCCGGCGATAGTGGATCCTAAATTAACAGGCCTGGATAAGAGTAGGGGGGCAACGGTTGTTATTTTTGAGAAGAGAGGGATGTCCCTATTGTCTAGAAGGATTGGATTGGATGATGATAATGCTGCAAAGCAACTGATGGACGAGTACTCCTGGGATGGCATCCTTGTACTTGGTGGGATTCATGGTATCGACCTACATCAAAGTGAAGGCAGTAGTGTGCACATGCCATGCATGGCTCCTTCAGCCGAACAACAGATAGGAATGCACGATGCAGCTGCTGCCTCATTAGCCGCAGCACTGGGGTCCGGGTTATCCCTATTTGATGCAGCACTATTGGCTTCGGCAGCATGTGAATGCGTTTTATCTGCAACCTCCGGACAAGACTACATCGATCGTGCAACGCTGGGATTATGGCTAGATGAGCTGGCTTGGCAAATGAGAATCTCCGATAGATAGAGCAGAAGCCCATGGTATTGAATAGTGTTGATTCAGCGCGATTATCGTGTTCACCTCAACTACTCGAGGTCGCTTGTTACCCATCATTGTAGCATTATTGGTGGTGACTATCTCTCAATCAACCTCTTTTGCTGAGGATAGTGAGGTTGAATATCCTACTCAAATTACTCTTGAAATCGTTGACGGGACCTATATCTATGAAATGACAGATGGCTCTAGTACAATTGTATCAGGCACAATACAGGATGAAACGGTTCCGGTTTCTGCAACATGGGAATTACTGGATTCAACTGGCACAAGGCATTACGTCGATTTCACAGATGATCTAGTAATCGAATCTGAATCTGGTCCATGGAAAGAATGGTCATTTAGCATAGAAATTTATCCCCTTGTTGTTGGTCCATGCGCATGTACGATTGTCGTTACAGCAATAGATAACTCCGGAAATACGCATTCAGAATTGATGTCAATTTTCATTTCTCCTATTACTCATCAATTACCTCCGACTATCCATATTTTCGCGGAATCGTCGGATGCATGGTCTAGTCAAGAGCACGTAGTAAATGCACTTTCCAGGACCGTTCACCACGCAGAACCTATTTTTGAATATACCTTTAGGAACTCAACAAATGTGAAGTGCTCAGATGTACAAAGTCAGAATACTTCTGATTTTCCAGAGGATAGGATTACGCTAAGTTCATCTCAGATATCATTTGGAGTGAACATGGATGGCAATCCTGTTGGACCATTGTCTTTCATGATAGACTTGGCCCAATTCTCTGATGGTTGGTATGACCTAACAATATACGCAACCAACCCTTTGAATCAAGAAGTCTCGCATGACTGTACCAGTATCAGGGTTGACAACACCGCACCCGTAGCACTTATCGAGATGCTCCCCCCATCCGTGCCCACAGAGAGTCCGAGCACTATTCCGGAAGGATTGGAGATGG
>CBFIAW010000047.1:0-8299 GCA_965660655.1 Candidatus Thalassarchaeaceae archaeon
ACCCCGGGCAGACTCTCATTTAGAATAATCCTTCTTTCCAGGAGTTTAGCGGCTAGCTCACCCGGCTCTACCCGCAACAGCGCTTCAGTGTCCATTTCGATTCCGTCCGAGGAAATACATCCATTATAGGCCTATGCTGGACATTTTTCTGGGTTTGATTGATACGATGTCCATTCAAGCCGACTCCATGAGGGGCTTGTCTGGCAATATTATTTGCATATCACTGGTGATGATGTTCCTCTCTTGCCTAGGAAACACCGCCCTCTCAACTCAGTATCTCGACGATACTAATCTGGAAGTCGAGTACTCTGGAGATACTCCCTCCTCTGCCAATTTCACTTCTTCGGGGGGGTCCGGTTTGGCAATCTCTGGGGAGCCATCCTTTGTGGGGGACACCCTATTATCCTCTGTGATGGTGACTAATTCTGGCAATGATAGTGGCAATGTTTCACTCCATATCTCTCCCTCGACCGGTGAGGAGATTTTTCATGGCGCCAATGTTCAGATTTCACCGGGTTCAACTCGTGAGGTCTCAGTCCCCTTTTCGGTCAATTCTCCCGGATCAAACCATTTCTATTGGTGGATCTCTGTAGACGGCGCTCCAGACTACTTTCCATTGGAAGGAAATATTTCTGTTGTGGTAATGCCGAGTCAAACTCTCAATCTTTCAATGAACTCAATTTACTGGACAAACACCGAGGGCCTGAGTATCGAGGCCTCGGTATATCTCTCTAATGGCCGATCCAGAGGTGTCATTCTCGAAGTATCCTCTGGAAATCAGGGTTCATTACAACTTCTGCAGAGAATAGAATTTGAATCAGATCCTGGTCGGCGGACAATCAAATTAGATCTCGGACACCCACATGCAGAGCAGATTATCGTTGAGGCTATTCCAATCGGCTGGCAACTTTCTTCCGATTCAGAGAATTTCTCCCAAGAGAGTGTTCAGGAACCACTTGTGATCGAGTCTTCAATCACTATAGAGGTCATCTTCAATCCCGAAAAACCAATCCCTGGTAGCAGAGCATTGGCCTCAATATCTCTAGAAAACATAGGTAACCATCAGGCTGACTCCGGTAGAGTAAGAGTGCTAATGTCCTCTGACAGTACAATACTCGCAGAAACTGATGTCCAGTCCGTAATGCCAGGTTCAATAATAACAACTGATATTTCCTTGCCAAACTGGCCAGATAGCGATCGGGTTGATTTGGAGGTACAGTGGTCTACCAGCGGGGTTAGAGTCTCGGAATATTACTCCGTGGAGACAAATCTGGGTGATGAGGGGCTGGAGCTCCCATTTGACTTGCTCGCAGCTGGTTATGGGACTCTTGCAGGTGTACTTACCATTCTCGTTGGGACATTAGTTTGGCGCGCAGTATCCACTAGAACTCCCTCCACATCAGACTCCAGCCTACGTGAAACCAAGGAATCAGTAGAGGCCACATCGAAAAAGGAGAAGAAGGAGATTCAATGCACGTATTGCGATCAGAGATTGATGGTCCCCAGTAATCATTCCGGTGGCGTAAGATGTCCTGCATGCTCTATGGAATTCGTCGTTGGAGAGGAGGAAAATCCCTCAACACCCCCTCATCAAATTGTCCGTTCCTCAGAGGACACCCTCAATTGTCCAGAATGCGAGCAGGCATTGAGGGTAAAAATGGAGAGAAGGCCGGTAATGTCTAGATGTCCTGTGTGCAAGACTCATTTCATGGCAGAGGCTGAAGGTGACTAAGATGCCAGAGTTCAGCGATATTGAGGAAATGTATCTGAAAACTATTTTCGAGGTCCACGCCGACACCCCAGGTGCGATAGTTAAGACAACACAACTTGCCGAATTGATGGGTGTCAGTGCCGCTTCAGTAACCGAAATGGTTCAACGACTCTCCCAGAGAGAAATGATCACTCACATCCCCTATCGCGGGTGCCGTCTAACTACTGCAGGATTCCAGCTAGCTGCCAGGATAAAAAGAAGAGAGGGCCTTTTGGAGGTGCTTCTGACCGATGTTATCGGTTTCAAGGGAGACGTGAAAGAGGTGGCATGCAAAATGGAGCATGCAGTAGGTTCGGATCTAGAGGCTACGTTGGATCGTTTACTGGGATATCCAGAGACTACAGCCGAAGGCGCTCGAATACCAAGTATAGAGCGCGACTTCGAAACACTGGGCGTCGGGACTTTATTGCCTCTGGCACGTCTGCCAGAGGGGGCATCTGCCGTGGTTGAGTTGATTGTGGCAAATGAGGTCGAATCCATCACCATTCGAGATTGTGGACTCGGGGTTGGCTCCGTTGTCTTTGTTACTGGTGGCGAGATAACTAGTGATGGAAACAACTTTGACTTATCCGATAGTATTTCAATGAAGATTCTGGCCCGAATAAGTACAACTGGAGATTGATTATATGCCTACAAACGAGGATTCTAGAAACATCTTAGGCTTGGAGAAGGAGATAGACTCGATGATCTCTGAATTAGAGACTGAAACCCCTGCAGCCCCGGACATCAAAGGAATGGTGAAAGAAGACGCCAAACCCACTGAATCATCAATCAAGTCTACATTGAAGGCCAGAGAGGCAATCCTAGCCGGTGTAGATGACCTGCTAATTAGCAGAGGGGCACGTCTGATACTATTTCTCCCCATTGTCGTTGTTCTACTATTCGGGCTAGCACAATCGTACCGATCATCAGAACCAGATTGGTGGCAGGGAGGGGTGCAGGAATTATTCTTCGACTTCACATTCTCAAAGTCGATCTACTTGTTGGCACTCGTTCTGATGGTGGCTGATCTTTTGCTATTGTTTGTTCTGCACTATCTATTGTGGGTGACAAAGAGGATTTTTCAAATCGAAACAGAAGAAATCGTTTCCACCGGAATCACATTCCGCAGTTCTCATGGATACAGTGAGATGAGGGCAGTAATAGATGGTGCAGCTAACCAGCTCAATCTGACTACAAGCTTGATGATATTCTCCACAGGCTTACTTGGCTTAGCGTTGATTTTTCCTTCGGACACAGATGGCATCCCGGTCCTCATTGCGTTATCGACTGGAGCCCTATTGTCAGGACATAGCGTATACATGGTTTCCAACCGCCCAAGATTCAACACCGTCGAGCCATGGGGTCTTCTGGAGGCTTTCTCACCCCCCATGCACCCAGCCCTGCTCAACATGCCATTCACCGATGTGATCAGGTCCCATGTCGATCCAATGCTGGCAGTTCGCTTCTCAAAGTACGTTTCCTCTTTCAAAGCCGATCTTCAGAAAGGTGTGAAACTTTCCGATTTACAGGAGTACATTCTGCAGGTGCTCGACATGTTCCGTTCAGGATTGATAGAAGAGGAGGAATTTCACCAAGCACTAGGGGAACTTGTAGATTCACGAACTATTGACCAGATAATCAATCATCCAGAGCTCGGTGAAGAGACCTTGGACCGTCTACTGATGCATGCTAGGGATAGGTGCGCACCCTTCTTCCGCCTCAACGACAGGATGCGGATGCACCTCTCGTCCCAAGCCGATAATGACATATGGTTCGATGTAGACATGGAGAACCTCACCCTGGGTCAGGCAAACTTATTCGCCTACGTACTAAATCAGACCGAAGAGAGCCAGGATCTAATCCTAAGGGTTCAGACACCCGACTTCCGTCCCAATGAGTGCGAGTACCGCCTAAGGGCAGAACCACATAGCGACGACTCTCTATCTGGAAAGGCCACTTACGAGAGGATGTCATCTTCAATCGCCAAATCGAGGATCATCTGGCAGACCCTGATCCCTTCATCAATGGGGGACGCCACTGTGACGGTAAGGCTAGAGGACTCATCTGGGAATCTGATTTCAGGTAAGGTGCTGACCTCACAAGTTCGCTCAGACCTCTTCACACGTCTTAGGATGACTACCGGTGCCGTATTCATGTTTGGCGCCGCTCTGGCCATAATTTCCCCGATCCTGCCATTTGCAGCAAGGTTACTCGGCCTCTAGGTCTCTTCAATAAGGAGGCACTATTCCCAATCGCATGGATAATGGCGATGGGGATGCTGACGACCTTCGCACAAGGCTACATGCCATGGAGTCAAAGCTCAGTAGGGTCCGAGGGCAGAGGGATTCTCACAGCGATTCTGCCAAGAGGGCAGCAGACCAGCGCAACTCTGCCCAAAACAAAAGAAACGAGGTCCAAGAAACGATCACATCTAGGATGGATGAGCAGAAGAAAGTCCGTGCACAGGCAAAGATTCACCAGGCCAGTCGTGATGAAATCCAGCAGAGCATTAGAGAGATTTCCTCCCGAAAGAAGGGAAAAAGGGACCATGGCACAGGAAAGTCTGTTGTGATCCAACTATCGGAGACGGTTGGGGAGATAGAGAGGATCGAAGACCGAATAATGACCGACGGCTCGTTAACACTTGAGAAGGAGAATTCCTTAATCAAGAAACTCCGCTCATTAATTTCTCGAAGAGACGAACTAATCCCTCATGTCGAGCAGCAGCGAATCGTCTCAATTGATTTGAACAACATGGACGAATCGATTCAGAGATTGAGGGCAGAAGCAGACAACGAACACAAGCTAATGCTCGAGCAGAATAGTCTAGCAGATGAGATTTGGAGTGAAATCAAGCCATTTTTCGAAGAGAGGGACTTCCTTAGGGGGGAGGGGGATAGGCTACACGCACTTTTCTTGGAGGAGAGGGGCAAGGCAGACGAGGCACACCACGGGGTGGTCGAACTCCTCTCCAAGGTAAACGAGATACGCGGAGAGATCCGATCACAGCACGAGGAGAGGGAGAGACTTGTCAAGGACCATAACAAATCAGTCAGGCAGGCTCTCAGAGGTCCCGATCAAAACGAAGAGCTGGCAGATTCGCTTACAGAGAAGCTACTTGAGGGCGGATCAGTCACATTCGGGGGCATTGTCTCCAGTGGTGTAGATGCCGACGACAAACAAAAACCGAAGGCCAAAAGAGCACCTAGGAAACTTGGAACCTCTCGTGGTAGGAAGAGGTAGTCACCAGCCTCTTTCGTCGAGCCTAACCTCGAGAGTGTCAATTTCGAGACCAGGCATCGCCTCCCCAACCATCTCGCATGCCTCCCCAACCACTTTGGGATCCTCGAAGTGATGTGTCGCGAGGACAATCGCCTCAGCTGTCCGAGTTGGATCCGAACTCTTGAATATCCCCGAGCCAACAAAAATCCCGTCCATTCCATGCCTCATCATCAGAGCCGCATCAGCAGGTGTGGCAATCCCTCCCGCCGAGAAAGTTACCACTGGTAGGCGACCCAATTCTGAAACTTCATCAAGAACCAATGCAACCTCTTTCCTGATCGTCTCTAGGTCTCCGAATGGGGTTGTGTTAACCTTGGCTCCTATTTCGGATGAATCCTCCAGCCTTTTGTATCCACCAAGGATGGTATCTACAATCTCAGATCTCGCATCTGAGTCTGCGTTCATTGCAGTTTCAATCTCAGTTGATAGGAGATGAGCATGCTTGACTGCACTCACAACGTTTCCAGTACCAGCCTCCCCCTTTGTCCTAATCATCGCAGCCCCCTCTGCTATCCTCCTTACCGCCTCTCCGAGACTGGTGCACCCGCAAACAAAAGGTATGGTGAAGTCATTCTTGGCAATGTGGTAGAATGGGTCGGCTGGGGTTAGTACCTCAGACTCGTCGACCATGTCCACGCCAAGCGACTCAAGGACTCTGGCCTCTTCGTCGTGCCCTAGCCGGTCCTTGGCCATGACTGGAATGCTGGTGGTCTCTATGATCTCCTTAATCAGTTTGGGATGACTCATCCTTGCAACTCCACCAGACGAACGGATGTCTGCCGGGACCCTCTCTAGGGCCATTACGGATACGGCACCTGAATCCTCTGCAACATGGGCCTGCTCTGGCGTGACCACATCCATCACTACGCCACCCTCCTGCATCTTCGCAAAGCCGCGCTTGAGCAGCTCTGTGCCATGCCTCATACTGCTAAGCTCAACCCTTTGCGGCATATTCAATCCTCTCGGCATGCATTGAAGAACCTATTTCAGAGAACAATCTGCTCAACTGTCAGCCAGAACAGGGGAATCTCCCTCTGCGATAGGTAGTTCTGGCGATTCTCGCTCGTTCTTCTCCAACCAGTCTATTTCCTCATCCGGTAAGTCGCTATCTGCATAGATCGCCTCTTCCGGGCACTCAGGGATACATGCCGCACAGTCTATGCACTCATCTGGATCTATCACGAGATACTCTTCGGCTTCCCTAAAGGCTTCTACTGGGCAGACATGAACACAATCTTGGTATTTGCATTGCACGCAAGCACTGGTTACTACATGGGTCATAACGAGTATTTGCCTCAGTATTCGGCATATGAATTCTTGTATTACTCGCCGAGTAATAGCCCCAGAATCTTCTCTGCGACATCTATGGGTTCTTGACCAGGGTAAACCTCTAACTTGAACTTCCCCTTTGCAACGGGTTCATCCATATTCCTCGATAGGGTGCCTATTCCTTGGACTAGCCGACCGAGGCTTAGTCTGATGTGTAAGAACTTGTCATCGTCTATTCGCTTATCTAGGCCATTTTCAAGGATTTCCCTCAAAGATTCTTTCTCCAGCATTCCCAATGACAGCCGTGCCTGTTTTCCTTTCATCTTCACACAAATTATCTGCATCGGAGCCCCCAATGTTGATTTTTCTTTATGGGCAATTATCTCTGACCCACCCCCACTCAACCAACTCAGTGCGTCTGCAATAACTTTGCAATCGTCAACAGCACTCGCATGTATTCTCCATTCCCCGCCATGCAGACCCATGCCGATCCCAGATGACGAACTAACTTGAATGCGTCCCATTACTGGCGGTATCAGTAGCATTCCGTTCAAATACTGGTTGCAGGTCGCACGGCCCGCAAACGGGGTAGCCCCCGGAATATGGAGATGTTTCAATGGCCAAAGGCGCATCAGCGAGAGCAGCTGCTCGTAGGCAGAAGGACAAGTGGAAGTCCAAGCGTTGGTACTCTATCAGAGCTCCTCGAAACCCATGGTCGTTCAAGGTGATTGGCGAGACCATTGCCGAGGAAGAAGAGCTACTCGTAGGGAGGCAATTCGAGATAATGCAGAACGAGTTGGACGGCGATTTCACAAAGATGCATGTCAAGATCAAGTTCAGAATCAAGGAAGTCGTCGGAAACGACGCCATCACAGAGTTCGTCGGACACGATGTCATGAAGGACTTCGTCAGGAGGCAGATAAGGAGAGACAGAGGAAAAATTGACGACACAATCGATGTCGTCACTGAGGATGGGTTCTTCGTCCGAATTAAGCCATTCATCGTCACGAGGTCCAGCGTCAAGGGAAGCCAGAAGCAGGAGTCGCGCAGCATCGCTAGGAACGAGGTAGTCAAATTCTGCGCAAAATCGACTTGGATAAACGTCCAGAAGGCGCTCATGGACGGCTCTCTCGAGGAGAGCGTCTCCAAGGCAATTTCCAAGATTCAGCCAGTCAGGGCGGTGTTCTTCAGGCGCAGCCAGCTGATTCAGGCCGGTGTTGTACTGGACGATGGCCCGACCCTAGAGGAGATCAAGGCCGAGGAGAAGGTAGCCAAGGAGCAGGAAGGAGAAAGTTCCGAGGACGAGGGGGATGACAGAGACGGCACCCCAACAGAGGAAGTCACCGAAGAAGAAGCAGTAGCAGATTCTGCCGAGGAAGCACAGGAGGAAGAAACATCGGCGGATGTTGACTACGAATCGTTGACCGTCGCGCAGATCAAGGAACTTCTGAAGGAGGCAGGTAAGCCAGTATCAGGGAAGAAGGCCGACCTAATCTCCAGACTATCGGAGTGAGGAGATGCCCCGCATCGCGGTGATTTGCGGAACTGGGATGAGTGCATTCGCCTCCACTCTAGCTTCAGAGGATGGTACTCGTTTGGATTCCGTGATCGCGGAGTCGCAATGGGGTGATGTTCCTCTTAATGTCGTGAATCACGATTCAGGAGTGGTCTTCGTGATAGACAGGCACCACTCTACTGGAGGTGCAAGAACTCCCCCTCACGCAATCGAGCACCGAGCAAACGTGCATGCTGCAGCCAGTTGTGAACCCGATCTAGTGGTTAGCGTGAATTCCGTAGGCTCGATGCTGGAATCAATGCCCCCGGGGGCTGTAGGAATTGCCAGTGACATCCTTGACCTAACTATCAAGCCATGGACATTTCACGATGACGATGCGATACACGCAGATAGAACTCGGCTATTCGATCAACGCTATTCTTCCGTTTGCGAGGCAGTGCTCAGAGAGAGGCAAGGCACATCTCCAACAGGTTTAGTGG
>CBFIAW010000048.1:0-8254 GCA_965660655.1 Candidatus Thalassarchaeaceae archaeon
CACCATTGCGTGAGTGGTGTCCTCTAGCCGCCTAATTCCAGCATCGGGGTGCTCGGTGTGGAATGCGGGCCACCCGCAACCAGAGTTGTACTTCATCTCGCTAGTGAACAGCAGGCTGCCACAGCAGATGCAGAAGTAGTCGCCGTCCCTATCCTCCATGTTTAGGACCCCAGTCATCGGCCTCTCCGTTCCCCCTTCCCTTGTTACGTGGTATTGTATGGGAGATAGTCGAGAACGCCACTCCTCGTCCCTCGCGGGGTCAAATCTAGGTATTCTAACGTTCATTTGCTCTCCTCGTGCTTCTTGTTCTCCATTAGAGCATTCTCCAGGGCATCCTCCCAATCGCAGACGTACTCGACGGGGTCTTTCCTTCCTATGGCGTGGAATGCGAGGATCCTCTCTACGTCGGCACCGGACCTTCCAGAGCTGCGCCCAAACTCGTCTGGGTTGTAGGATGTGTTTGTGTTTGCAAAGACAGTGTCGAAGTCCAGGCCAAGGGTCTGAATCGAGTCATATGCGTCCACCAGTATGGTCTCCTTGTCGCCGTCAAGGTACGGGAGGTGAAACGTAATTAGTTCACTGCCCCAGTTGCCGATTTTGAAGGCTTGAAGGATCGCTTCGTAGAACTCTGGGCGGCAGTCAGGGTAGATCTCGTGGTCACCACTGTGGACTCCGAGGGCGATTATGGGTTCAGTCTCCTCGCGTAGGGACACAGAGAGCGCATACCCGTAGAGGATGGATGCAAAGATTGCGTTCCTGTTAGGGACAACAGTCTGCTTCATCTGCTCGGACTCGTAGTGCCCCTCGGGTATTTCGAAACCATCTGTGGTCAGGGCCGAGTGGAAGAGGCCCATGACCGAATCGAGTTTCGCTATCCTGTGTTCAACTTGGAAGCCATTGTCAGCGAGATATCTGATATTGCTACTAGCCCTGTCTAGTTCGATCACGTGCTTCTGCCCGTAGTCAAATGAGATGCAACTGACAGTATACCCATCAGCAAGAAGGCGCATCAGAAGGCTCGTGCTGTCCATCCCCCCGGATAGTGCCATTACAGCCCGCATCATAGAACCCCCATCCACTTGTGAGTCTGCAGGCTAAGCCTCCATGTCGGGTTGTCCTTCACCAATTTCTCCACTACCTGGAAGTTTCTGCCGTTCTGGCCCACCGATTCGGTTTCGATGTAGCATGGCTGAATGAAGTGATGTGAGAAACCCTCTTTCAGTTCGTCATAGATGTCTAGTGACTGTCCGCAGTAGACCACCTTCAACTCGTCTCCTGATCTCTGTCTGATGGCGACGTTCGGGTATACCTGGTCCTTCGGACTCACGCAAATCCAGTCGATAATGGGATCCACTTCGATTGTCCCATTCGTCTCTATCGAGAGGATGAGGCCGTGCTCCTTGAGGTACCTGCCGATGGTCGATAGGTCCTGTATGCCCGGCTCTCCACCGGTGAAGATCACCCTGTCGCACCCGTAGGAAAGCACCTCCGCGACGATCGAGTCCAGTTCCCTCTCCTCGTAGACTAGGAAGTCTGTGTCGCACCACTCGCACCTGAGGTTGCAGTTACCGAACCTCACGAAGACATGTGGGATTCCACAGTGGAAGCCCTCCCCCTGTACTGAGTGGAATATCTCGACGATCGGGTACTTTACCATTCATCTACCCCTTAAGTGGCGAACTCCGGATTAGCTGCATCAACTCAGATCGCGCTTCGGCCTTTTCGAAGAAGGCCCCCCTCATCGAACTGGTAGTCATCACGGAATTCTGCTTCTGGACCCCCCGGCACCTCATGCATCCGTGTTGTGCCTCGATGATAGCAGCGCAACCCTTCGGCTCCAGGTGAGTCATCAGATCGTCCGTGATCCCCTTCGTTATCCTCTCTTGGTTCTGCAATCTCTTGGCGTGCATGTCCAGAAGTCTAGCTAACTTACTGATTCCAACAATCCTGTCGACGGGGATGTATGCTATATGGGCTCGTCCAGAGAATGGCTGTAAATGGTGCTCGCAAGTGCTATGGAACTCTATATCCCTGAGTAGTACTATACCGTCATAACCTTCGGCATTGAAGGTAGAGTCAAGGATGTTCATTGCATCCCCAGAGTAGCCACTGAATATCTCCTCGTACGAATCTATCACCCTCTCAGGAGTCCTTAGGACACCCTCTCTAAGGTCACCATCTATTCCTTCGATATACCTCACTAGCGTGTCAATTGCAGACAAGGCGTTTTCCTTTGAAGTCAACATTAGTCTACCTCTATACGACCGTGCCTTGCATCGACCTCGTCCAACTGGTCCAATAGTTTTCGACAAGCTGTTCTAATTGAGTCTGCTAAGCTGACGAACTTCTTATCGTCACCTACGTGATTCCTGAGATCTTCGAGGAGTTCGTTTGGCATGTCGAGGCTGATTTTAGGCATGGCCCTGGACTAAGAGATATGGATATAATATTACTGGAGTAATAGTATGGTAATATTATCTCATACTTTCGACTTTCTCATCTAGGCCCGGGTATGCTTGATTGAGTGCTGCGGCTCTGTTCTTTAGGCTGTTTAGTTGCAAAGAAGCCTCATCCACTGTGATTCCCTGGGATAACAAGTTTAGGAGCAGGGAAAGACCCCCCTGGATCGTTCCGGCATCTAGAAATGCGTCATTGGATATTTCATCCGTTGCTCTTAGTACCTCAAGTGCGTCTCTAATGAAATCCCTCTCCATTTCGATATCCTCGATACTGGAGGGGTCTAAATCAGAAAATTTCTCCAATGAAGTAATCATAGTAATGCGAGATAGGGTGCCCTTTTGATGATTCTCACTTGGAAGATTCAACTAATTCAATGAGCACCCCCCCGGCAGATGAAGGGTGGACAAAGGCGATTCGGTGACCGTCTGAACCAATGACTGGTTCTTCCGATACCATCCTGACCCCAATATCAATCAAATCGGAAATCATTGATTCAATGTCGACCACATCTATTGCAATCTGCTGAACACCCGGGCCTCTTCGTTCGATGAAACGGCCGACTGGTGTTTCCTTGGATAATGGCTCTAGCAGTTCTATTCGAGTATTACCTGTGCCTTGCAAGTATCTAATTTTGACGCCTTGCTCTTCGCTAATCGTGTCAACTGATTGAGAAAATCCTAATTTGGACCATAGTTCCCCTGATTCATCAAGCGAGGGTGTGGCTATTCCAATATGATTTACAGATCCTCCGGCCATTCAAACACCACTTGGGGCGACCCATGTTCCGAACTCCTCCCTCAAAACACTGTTGACCTCTCCCACGGTTGCCTCTGCTTTGACAGCGGAAATTATTGGCGGCATTACGTTGGACCCTTTTCTGCAGCACTGCCTCAGTTCTGATAGTGATTCGTTGACGGATTCAATGTTCCTGTTGGCCTTCATCTCAATTAATCGTGATATCTTTGAGTTTGCCTCGCTAGAGTCTAGAATGAGTCCTTCGAAAACTGGTTCTGTCTCGTCGACATGGGAATTTACGCCGACTACAAGCTCGCTCTTGTCCTCTACGCTGCGAAGATGATCCCACGCGCTTTCATGGATCATTCTCTGTTGGAATCCGGCCTTAACGCACTCCATGGCCCCACCCATTTCCCCTATGTCATCAATGATGGAACGGGCCTGATGGATCAGTTCATCGGTATTTTTCTCGACAGTCGAGGAACCCCCCAATGGATCCACGTGCCCGGTAATACCTAATTCCTCGGCGATGATCTGTTGGGTGCGTAGTGCGAGGCGGGCAGAGTCTTCTGTTGGCAAACCCAACGCCTCATCAAAGCTATTTGTGTGAAGTGACTGAGTGCCGCCTAGTACTGCAGATAGTGCTTGATATGCCACTCTAATTGCATTGTTCTTTGGCTGTTGTGCTGTCAGTGTTACTCCAGAAGTCTGAGTATGGAACCTCAACTGTGACGATTTTGGATTGGTGGGTGAGAACTCTGCTTCTACCAGTTCGTACCACAACTGTCTTGCAGCCCTGAACTTACAAATTTCCTCGATGAAATCATTATGACAAGCGAAGAAGAAGGACATTCTTGGTGCAAAATCATCTATCTTCATGCCGGACTCTATTGCCTTCCGGGAATAGAAAATCGCATTTGCTAATGTGAGTGCAATTTCCTGCGATGCTGTGCAACCAGCTTCCCTCATGTGATATCCACTTATTGAAATTGTATTCCACCTTGGAGCGTGCCTATTGCACCAAGACATGAGATCTGTAGTCAATCGAATGGATGGTTCGGGGGGGAAGATGTATAGCCCCCTCGATATGTACTCCTTCAAAATGTCATTCTGAACTGTTCCAGATAACTGATCTATGGGTATTCCTTGCTCATCCGCTACTGCAACATATAACGCAAGGAGAGTTGTTGCTGGTGCATTGATTGTCATTGATGTGGAGATAGAACCCATATCAATTCCATAAAACAACTCCCTCATATCGTGGATGGAGTCAATTGAGACTCCCACCTTTCCAACCTCTCCCGAGGAAAGGTCGTCATCTGAATCGAGGCCTAGTTGAGTGGGTAGATCAAATGCTATCGAGATACCTGTCTGGCCGCTATCTAGTAATCTTTTGAAACGCTTGTTTGTATTACTAGGTGATGAAAAACCGGCATACTGCCTCATGGTCCAAAGTCTGTCTCTATACATTCCTGGATGAATGCCCCGACGATATGGCGGCATCCCCGGGGAATTTTGAGATGCACCGTCGGTGCTGTCTATCGTTTCCACCACGTTATGTCCAGAGGGTTTCGACCCATGAACATTCTCAGTTTTCACCTTCGGACGGTGTATCCATCAACGATCTTTTCCAGGGATGACATTTGGTCGTCGTCGATTATTCCCTCGTTAAGTTTCTCCACGAGGAATTCCTTAGCCTCCTTCGTAGTTTGCCTTTCTCCCCGAGCCCAAATAGTGGCAAGGAGATTAGAACGATGCTCTTCGTCAATTCCAATCTCCAATAGTAGTCCGCGCATTTCGTACTTATACTCCATATGTCTACTTCTATCCAGTCTCCGGGCTCTATTTGCTGGTTGATACGATGAGTTCTTGTTTCTGAACTTCCTCTGAGGCTTCTTTGGAGTTTCTTTAGGGGTTTTTGGCTTTGCTTGGGTCTTCTTCAGAGTTTTTGCTTCTTCTGCCGCAATGGAAGCTTTGATCATACTATCCTGAATAATCTGTCTAGCCTTCATACTCTTGCCCTGTAAATCCTCACCAGGTGTTTTTTCGGATGGTTGAACTGGTTTCTTATCCAGGCCGATGTCTTTCCTTGAGCTATCGCCTAGAGTCTTATCCTGTATAATATCCAGATTTTCTTTTTCTTCAAAGTTTGTTTGCTGAGTTTCTACAGATTGAGGCTCTTCAATGAGTGGTGCCTCGACAACAGATGGCTCCTCAACGACTGGTGCTTTGTCTTCTGTTTCAGTAATAACTTCTATGAGGGGGTTTTCTGGTTTAATTGCCTTCTCTGCCTTTGGCTTGGCACCGGGAACCGATGGCGGAGGGGCAATCTGAGATCTCACTCTGGGGGTCTTTGCTTGAGATGAGTTTGTTGGTTTGGACTTCTGAGTGGTTTGGGGAACGGACCCGAAAACATTCTTTGGGGCAGCCTTCGTCCTACGTCTCCTCTGCACTGTCCAATCAATCCTCAAACTTCCGGCCGGACTGGCTCTCATAAGAGTTCGTTATTTTTATTGCCATACCACAGCAGTGTTGTCGGTTCTGAGAGTTGGATCGATAGCGCTATCCATGATCTTTGTTTCTATGCCACATTCAAGCATTCTCCGTCCTAGCTCTGCAATCATTGTTCCATTATCAATACAGAATGGCTTCTCTGGCCAAAAACAATTGGCACCCCTCTCATCACACATAATTTTACTCATTTCTCTGAGTCTATCATTACAAGCGACACCTCCACCGAGTAATAATTCAGTTTTTCCTGTGTGTGCCAAGGCCCTTTCAGCAACTTCGACACACGTTGCAAACGAATGCTCCTGTAGCGACCAACACACTTGCTCTAGTGATAATCCCTCAGATATCTTTTGAGTTGCAGAAGTAAGCATTCCCGAGAATGCTAGATCCATGCCATGCACACCATATGGTAGATACGCCTCGTCGAGGGACTTGGGGCCATTCTTCAAATGCTCCAGTGCTAGTTGTTCAATTTTCGGACCACCTGGAAAGGGCATACCCTGATTCCTTGCAAACTTATCCAACATGTTTCCTATTCCGATATCCAATGTCTCGCCGAGAACACGATATCTTCCATCTGCTCTTGCTATTACCTGAGTATTACCTCCGCTAACATATAGTAAAACTGGGTCGATGCAGCCTGTTTGATTCCTCCCAACTTCTATGTGTGCAACACAATGATTTACACCCAGAAGTGGTACTGAAAGCCTAGTTGCAAGAGTTCTAGCTACAGAGGCCCCCACACGGAGGCATGGCCCTAGGCCAGGGCCTTGGCTAAATGCTACTGCAACTATCGAATCCCAAGAAAAATCCTCATTGCTTGAGAGCTTTTTGAGTAGTTCGGATGTTGACTCAGAGTGATGATCTGCAGCTTCTCGAGGGTGTATCCCCCCCTCTTCTGGGCGGAATAGTGATGAAAAAGATGGAAAAAGTTCACCTTCGGTACTAACACTACCGAATGAAAAGGTGTGGGCGGTACTTTCGATTCCTAAGATAATGCCCTCCATGAGGTCCCCCATGGGCGCGAGTTCTTTCAACTATCGGAATGTCCAGACATCATGAGGACCCTGTTGTACAACTGTGGCGAGGTTGCACATCTTTCTACCGGGGATGACGAATTCCCCCTATCTGGAGATAGGATGGTTGATCGCGAGTCTCTAATTTTCCCCCCGGGAATGGGAATTCTCATTGATTCCGGCAAGATTCTGGAAATTAGTCCAATGCAAGAGATAGTTGCAGAGTTCGCACCGTGGTACCCAGCAAAGATTGAGCATGGAGGGACGAAAGTAGTTGATGTCGGCGGAATGTCCGTCGTACCTGGTTTCGTTGACAGTCATACGCATCTAGTATGGTCTGGCGATAGGTCAAATGAGCTGGCCTTGAGAAATTCAGGCAAGTCATACAAAGAAATTTCACGAATTGGGGGTGGAATTATGAAGACTGTGAATAGTACTCGAAGCTCTCCGCAAGAGCAACTTGTTGAAAGTGGCCTCAGACGATTGGATTCAGCGTTGAAAAACGGGACTACTACGATGGAGGCAAAGAGCGGCTATGGATTAGATTTGGACTCGGAAGTAAAGCTTCTGGAAGCAATTTCTGTAATTGACAGGTCATCCCCCTGTGACGTTAGCGCCACTTGGTTAGGAGCACATGACTTCCCCAAGGAGATGACTAAGAATGAGTACGTAGAACACCTCATCACTGATCAATTGCCGGTTATTTCTGAGTTGTCCTTGGCAAAATGGGTAGATGTGTTTTGTGAAGAAGGTTGGTTCACCAATGAACAAACTGAGGAAATAGTGTCCGCATCGAAGTCTTTTGGACTGAAATCGAGGCTCCATGTTGATGAGTTTGTTGATAGTGGTGGACTACAATTAGCATCAGAGTTAGGATCCGTTAGTGCCGACCATGTAGCCTGCTCAAATGATGATGCCAGAATTAGTGCTGCTGAATCTGGTACAGTCCAGACATTTCTTCCGGGGACTCCGTATGTCTTAGGAAAGAGTCTGGATCTTCCAATTATGAAATGCATAGAGGAGGATTGGCCATTCTCATTTGCAACTGATTTCAATCCAAATTGCCCAATTACATCTCTCCCTTTGATAGGGAGCTTAGTAACTCACAGGATTGGAATAGACCCTATTACTGCTCTTGCCGCAGTCACCAGGAACCCAGCAACGACAATGTTCCAAGATACTGGAGAAGTTAGAGGAGTTATTTCAGAAGGGGTAATTGCCGACTTGAATGTTTTATGGTCGCCATCTGCTGACTCATGGTGCCAAACACCGGGGACATCGCCGGTCAGGTATACTTTCAAAAATGGAGATATTGTAAATTCTAATAATGTGTACTGATTCTACTAGTGATAAGTTGTGAATTTTATTCAATGTATTATATTTTTCAATAATTTATTTTTAATTTCCTATCATCCTAAGTTCAATAGCAAATTGTATGAAAAATCCGCTTGTTTTGGGACTGATAACCTACGTTATCAGAAATTGATTTCACTGGAAGAAGCTAAGATGACTCGCAGTACTGCGTTTATTGA
>CBFIAW010000049.1:0-8163 GCA_965660655.1 Candidatus Thalassarchaeaceae archaeon
GAGCGCAAGAGCGGCCATCATCAGCATGGCGTGGGAGGTCGGGCGCATGGCATTCGCATGCCGGTCTGCTCAATAACGTTGGTTCAAAGACTATACTATAGTAGATCGGCTAGTTCGTCTTTGATCTGCTCGACGGCCTCGAGAATCTCATCCTTGTGTCTCGCACCGGTAATCACCATCTTTCCGCTTCCGAAGATCAAGCACACCACTTTTGGGTAATCGAGTCTGTAAATCAGCCCCGGGAACTGCTCTGGTTCGTATTCGACCTTGTCGAAGGGTAGGTGGAAGGTCAGGTTGTTCAGATTGAGTTTCCTTGGCAGTGCTGCTAGTGGTTCTCCTTGTAGGATCCCCCTAATTCGTGAGTCTTCATTCTCTACTTCCTCGTCAGTGGCTGCCCTGATTCCACCATCTTCATCTATGACCTTGGTATTGATATCATCCATTCTCGCGACTTCGCCATAGTCCTCGGGATAGAACAGTGAGTAGGTTGCAACCATGTTCTGGACTTCTATCTCAACGTCCTTCAATTCCCAAGTTTCAATGCCCGCATTTCTGAGATCACCGATCATCCTCTCGATTCCTGTCTGGATGTTGTCCTCGTTCTTACCCCCGGTGCAAACAGCCCTACCGGACCTGAACATCAGGATGGCCAGTTTGGGCTCCACGACCCTATAGACCACTCCCGGGAACTGTTCTGGTTCATATTCGCAGTTCAACTGGATTGCTATATCCGGGAGGTCCAGTTCCTCCGCTACTCTGGTAGAGGCTACTACATTGACTACGGTGAGTCTTTCTTCGTCGCTGAGCATAGGTTGTCGGCTGTCTACCCTCTTATAAATGATAATATAAACAGAGGGGTCTTTCTACGACCTATTTTCTGAAGGATGGATCATAGAAATCTGACTCCTTCTGCGCCCAGTCTAGTCGATAGTGGCACCCCTCCGGCCACTTCAATCGCCTCGGACACCCTAGTTGGTTCATGTGTGAGGGCAACCATACAACCGCCGCCGCCGGCCCCAGTCAGTTTTGCACCTAGTGAATGGGGCCTCACCGCGCTGACCATTCGATCGAGCTTTTTGTTACTGACTTGCAATTTCCTTAGACTATCGTGACAAGCATCCATGGCCATCCCCAGGCCCTCTAGGTTGCCAGCGGATAGGGCGACTAAACCAGCCCTTGTTATGTTGGCAATTGCTTCCATTTCACCCATCATATCAGGAACCTCAGAAATTAGCTTCGCAACCTTGGCAACCATTCTCCCCGTTGGAGAGCCGGTTCCCGAGTATCCAATTACGAGCCATGCATCATCGAACCCAGGAGGGATTTCAACGACATTGATTGCCCACTCTCGTGAGCCCTCGGGAGTTTCCAAACTGGTATCGAAAACGTGTCTCGTTCCCGGTACTGCTCTTCCGGAAACGACAACGCACCCCCCGAGAGCGCTGGTTGCGGTGTCTGTTGGGCTGGCCCGTCCCTTCTGAGCGGTTGCTTCGGCCGAGTGGGCCATTTTTGCCAAGCTCACGGCATCGAGTTCCTCACCTGGATTCAGATAGGCGTACATTGCTGCTCCGAAGGCATTCGATAGAGCAGCGGATGAGCCCATTCCAGCGGCTGAGAAAAGAGAGCTGTCAATATCAATACCAAGTGGTGGGCCCGTGTACTGGAAGATATTCTGTATTATGTGGGAAATATGGGGGTGTCTTGATGGTTCGAATGATGATCCTTCGAGTTTCCACTTGTCGGACTCTTCGACACTGACCCTGACCCCTTGGTCGATTGCGACAGCCACGGCGGGATGGCCGAATACCACAGCATGCTCTCCAAAAAGAATGCATTTCCCCGGGGCAAAGGCACTCGGCATGAGTGTTGGCTGGCACATTAGGACATGAGTGTTGGCCTGATTAGCGGTTGTTTCAAGGTCTTGTTTGTGGGCGAGGTATTCGGGTATACCCCGGTGAGTGCCAATGATCCACCCTCTTCTCCAAACTTACGGGCCCTTGGACGGTTGGATGATTCTCCTGATTATAGCCACCATTTCCATAGGCTTCTTCGCTTACCAAGTCCAGAAGGCCACGCGTCTGGTTCTGATTGGTTCACCGGATTCTAGATTCGACTCTTGGGTCCCAAGGATTAGGGAGTTCATAGTCGGATGGCTAGGGCAGAAGAAGGTGCTCAGGGATAGAGTCGCTGGGACAATGCATGTCCTGATGTTCTGGGGGTTCTTGATGCTCGCATCCGATATGTTCGATCTTGCTACGGCGAATTACTTCTCTGGCGAGTTGCTGCCGGGATTCATTGTTGGCCCATGGAACGGCATGGTTGAGCTTGGTTACACTATGGCACTGATCGGATGTGTCTCAGCCCTCGTTCGTCGGGTCGTATTTACCCCTGAGAAGCTCAAGGGGAAATCGCAACTAGAAGGAAATGCAATCTTATTACTAATTTTCACCATTACGACGACCGCATTCATGATTGAGTCCAAAGAAGACCCGAGTTCATTCTGGGAGCCGATAGGGCATCAATTCAACCAGTATGGGCTATCGGACGGCACGGTTGTAGTGGCCTATTGGATACACATGCTGGCAATCTCAGCCTTCCTATTCCTAATCCCTCTTTCAAAGCACATGCACTTGGTGATGGCCGTTCCGAATGTGTTCTTCCACGACACCGGACCAGTTGCCAAGATGCGTCCCCTTGCAATGGGGGATGATGGGAAGGCAGTTCCGCTCGAAGACTTGGACATCGACTCCTTCGGCGTTAGTAGTTACACCCAGTACACTTGGAGGCAGCTAATCGATGGGTGGTCCTGCACATCCTGTGCAAGATGCCAGGATGTTTGTCCGGCCTATGCATCTGGCAAGGGGCTCAACCCTATGCAAGTAATTCACGATGTTAGGGACTATGCAAACGAGCACGCCCCACTTCTGCTGTCTGGTGAAATGCCAGAGGAGACGATGATGCAGCGAATAACCGAAGAAGCAGTATGGGCATGCACGACGTGCAACGCTTGCGTAGACGTCTGCCCCCTCTACATAGAGCACGTGCCGAAGCTAACGGATCTGCGACGGAATGCCATGATGGAGACAATGGAGTACCCTGATGTCCTCAATACTGCCATGGGGAACATTGAGTCTGCCTCTAACCCATACGGGTATGGCGAGCACGAGAGGGCAGACTGGGCTGCCGATCTAGATGTCAAAATCGGTGAACCGGCGGAGTACATCTACTTCGTTGGATGTGCGGCTAGCTTCGATGAGCGAAATCAGAAGGTTGCAAGGTCGACCATATCACTCCTGAAGGAGGCTGGATTGGATGTGGGGATCCTAGGGATGCAAGAGGGGTGCTCCGGCGATCCTGCGCGTAGGGCGGGGAACGAGTACCTGTTCCAGATGCTAGCTGAGACTAACATGATGACATTCCAGGAGTTGGGGGTAAAGAGGATTATCGCCTCATGCCCCCACTGCTTCCACACCCTGGGGAAGGAATACGCCGATTATGGGGGCGAAGAGTTGGAGGTATTCCACCATACGGAGATATTGGCCAAATTGCAAGAAGAGGGTAGTTTGCCTCGGGTGGAGAAGAATGGCCAGAGCATTACCTTCCACGACCCCTGCTACCTGGGGAGGATAGGGGGCATCATAGATGAGCCGAGGGACGTAATCGGAGGGGTTGATGTTGAGGCTGAGAGAAGCGGTCGCGATTCATTCTGCTGTGGGGCCGGGGGTGCTCAGATGTGGATGGAAGAGGACGCTGACAAGCGTGTGAGTGAGATTAGGGCCAAGGAGTTGGCCGAGACGGGTTGCGACACTGTTGCAGTGGGTTGCCCATTCTGTTCGATCATGGTGAAAGACGGCTTAGATGCAGTAGGTTCGGACATGGATGTCAAGGACGTGGCGGAGATTCTCTGGGAGCAGATAGTTGCTAAGGACAATGAGATTCAAGAAAGGGTCGCGAACGTCAATTGAGACAATCAAAATCCTTAGTTAGAATCACTAAGGGAGAAATTCATTAGATGCCTATTCCAGGATAGTCTATGAGCGAAGAATTCAGAGTATTCGGCATGACCATCCCTCGGATTGCTATCCTGAATGGCGCAGTGCTATGTGCATGGGGGGTGATTGCCTACTTTATCCAAAGCTCGGAACCCCCATCGATTACTGCTCTAATTCCAGCATTCATGGGAATGCCAATGCTGCTACTTGGACTTCTCTCCGAGAGTAACCCCCCCAACAGACACCACTACATGCATGCATGCATGATAGTGTCACTGGCCATGGTATTAGGGGGAGCGAGGGTAATAACTGGATTCGGAGGGATGACATGGCTGACTATTGTCTCACACCTTCTGCTACTTCAGATTGGAATCTCGTTCACGGTAGTGGGAGTCAGGTCATTCAGGTATGCTCGACTACAACGAGAATCATCGGTGATCGAATGAATCCTGTGATTGGCATCACCTGCTTCATCAAGGATACATCCTACGGGAACTGGAAGAGAAATGCTGCAATCTTACCCTCTGCCTACATCTCAATGGTCAGCAAAGCCGGGGGGGTTCCCCTAATCATCCCGCCAGCCGGTGACATGACGGTTCTTCTGGGGTCGATTGATGGCCTGATAGTTTCGGGGGGCCCTGACATCTCCCCTGCGAACTACAACGAGGAGCCAGGGGCCATGACTACTGAGTTCTACCCGGAGCAGGATTATTCAGAAATGGGGCTAATCAAGGAAGCACTGGACAGGGACATGCCCCTTCTCGGGATTTGCAGGGGCATGCAGATCCTCAGCGTTGCCCATGGAGGGAAGATGCACCAGCATCTCGACACGACGCCGGGGCACGAGGGTCATGGTGGCTTCGCTGGAGAATCTACTGAACACGGAGTCATTGTCGAGGAGAATTCGCTGCTAGCCAGCCTAATGGGCAATTCATTCACCGTGAACTCCCTACATCACCAAGGAGTATCAGACCCCGGGAGCCTGACCGTTTCGGCCAGGGCCGAGCACGATGGACTGATTGAAGGGGTGGAAAGGGACGACAAGCGTTTCTGCATCGGAGTTCAGTGGCACCCCGAGCGCAAAGGGCATGGCTTACTGTTCTCTGCCCTTGTGGAAGCAGCGAGAGGTTGATGTCAGAAGTGCCACGTCAATAGGCAGTGGCAGTGAGGGTTTTCGACACTCGATCTCGGACAAAGAGGGAATTGGAGACCATCGAGGATGGCAAGGTTGGCCTTTACGCGTGTGGGATAACCCCCTATTCGCCGAGCCATATTGGGCATGCTAGGCAAGCAATCTCCTTCGACATAATAGTGAGGTGGCTCCGAAAGAGTGGATTCGAAGTTAGCTACATCACCAACTTCACTGATGTCGATGACAAAATTATCGCTGTCGCCAATGAAGAGGGGGTTGACTTCCTGGAAGTCGCGAATAGGAATATCTCCGATTATTTCGAGTCGATGGATGCCCTGAACGTAATCAGGGCAGATGCTTACCCCAGAGTCACAGAGACCATCCCGGAAATCATCGGGATGGTCGAGACCCTGATCGAGAAGGGGCATGCATATCTGGCTGAGGATGGGGTTTACTTCGAAATAGACACTTCACCGGAGAAGTACGGGCAACTAACAGGCCAAACCCTGGAGATGGTGAGATCCGGAGCCGGCGGGAGGGTGGCCAAAACCGGTTCTGGCAAGAGGGACCACCGAGACTTCGCTTTGTGGAAGATGGCCAAACCGGGTGAGCCTTTCTGGGAAAGCCCATGGGGGGAGGGGAGGCCCGGGTGGCACATTGAGTGCTCTGCAATGTCACTCAAGCATCTCGGTGAGAGATTCGATATCCATGGCGGAGGCACTGACCTATTATTCCCACATCATGAGGCGGAGATTTTCCAGTCCGAGTGCTGCCTGGGGCACGAACCAGTCGTCCAGTATTGGGTCCACAATGGAATGATCAACATCGATGGGGAGAAGATGAGCAAGTCCCTGGGCAATTTCTGGACCATCTCAGATGCATTGGAGAATGTTGACCCACTTGTACTCAGGTACACTCTGATTAACGCGCCATACCGGCAGCCTGTCGATTTCAACCAAGTAATGATTGATGACTCCGAGGCCCATCACAATCGACTTGTCACTTGCTATGGGGAAGGGTTGTCGAAACATGGGAGCGGGGAGTGGGGCGATTTCCCTGAATTAGTAGATGCAGCGAAGAGGTTTGAGGAGGGAATGAATGACGACTTCAACACCAGAATTGCTCTAGTCGAGGTCCAAGCAGTGGCCAAGTGGCTACGAGGAATTCTCAACTCATCGGGAAGAGAAGAGGAGATTGCAGGTGCTGTCGGTTGGATCTCTGAATTCGCTGGGGATGTACTCGGACTTCTCCCAACCAATGAGAAAGTCCTAGCTAGAATGGAAAGCCACGAGAGCGTGAAGGACCGAGTTGCCCCCAAGGTCGTGAGTCTGCTTGCTGAGAGGGAGGGTGCAAGGAAAGCCAAGGACTGGGGGCGGGCTGACGAAATACGAGACGAGCTAGCAGGCATGGGGGTTATCGTCGAGGATGGTCCGAACGGGGTGGCATGGAGGATTGAGTAGTCATCAATTCTGTGAAAGTGCGATATAATACCATCATTACGGCAGTTCGTGACCTCACCGAGTACGAGACGTAACATAGCCTCCCTCGCTATGGCACTGATGATCGTAATGCCGGGATGTCTGGAGGAAATGACATCTAAGGAAGAGGGAGTCGACTGGGACCGGGACTACTACTTGATTGACCCGAGTGGCCAAGAGGACCCCCGGGACTTCGTTGTGGCTGACCCGGTGGAGAATCAGACATGGGGCAACGCGACTTGGTCGGTCTTCGGAAACGCGCACGGGGGGAACTGCTGCGAGCACTACCTGGCAGCGACTAAAGAGGGTTGGATCCTCAACTTCGGGGGAGAGTATCCCACATGGTCGGAGGACAGGGGTTTGACTTGGCAGGAGTACCAGCCCTCAATTTTCTCGCAGATAGGATGCATGGAGCCAAAGCCAACGGTCCCAGGTCAAGAGGGATTGGGCGAAGGTAGCATCGTGCAGGCGACGAACGGTGACCTGATCTCCATGGGCTGGTTCCCATACCCTAGTTCAAGCGGTGCGGATCAGTTCTACGCTTTCTTCTATGACGCGGAGGACGCAGAGTGGAGCTGGTGCTTCAACAGGACTCCCGAGCCTTTCTACGATCGCTCTTGGCAGGTTGAGGTGGTTGGTCCCATCAACGGGGGGCTGTACGGCAACGGACCATGGGCTAGCCTGGTCATTTCCAACTTCGGGCATCAGGTCCAGAATGTAGGTGGGCAGATCTCAACTGACGGGTTGAACTACGACTACTTCGGCTTCCCTGACAGGGACGAAAACCTCGACGTGATGGAGGTCGACTTGGCCCCCGCCACTCTCAGTCAGGAGTGGGACTTCACCAAACCGCATAAGGAGATGAGGGCCTTTCCCGTCCCATCGGGTGGCCTGTACTTCCCGAGCTACTTCATCGATGGTAGCGATGCCTACCTAGACACGTCCCTGAACTGGTGGACCGGAGTAACCCGGAATGGATCCTCACTGCCCTCGCAGTATTGCTCCTTCGACTCTTCTACTGCTCTCCATTGCGTCATCGCAGGCCAGACCTCCCTGGTTCACATGATGTCGTGGGACGGGGGCGAGACATGGGAGAACCGGACATACAACTTGTCCGAGAAGGCCACGGAGATCGAGGAGTGGGAGTTTCACTCCAGCGGAGTTCACGACCTTTTCGTGCTGAATGTAAGGTTCCAGAGCGCGGATGGGCCCGATGTCGACGTCGCCTACCACGTCCGTGGATTCTCGCATAGCATGGAACCGGACATGCTCACGTACCTAGGGCAAGGGGACCTGGATTCGACCTCGGGAGCGGGTAATGACATCAGATTTGACTTTGCGAGCATGGGAATTCTGCCTGATGGGGGGTCGTTCATCGCATACCATGACTCAACTGACCCAGACCCTCTCTTCGGGGTCGAGATGATGCTTCCTGAGTCATACCTCTTGGAATAGCCACAGTCACTATCCTATGTTTGGTTCGGACTCACGAGGACTCAGAGGTAGTCACTGAATCTGGAATGACACAGTGGTCCCGTCGACCTCGAAGGTATCAGCATCA
>CBFIAW010000050.1:0-3754 GCA_965660655.1 Candidatus Thalassarchaeaceae archaeon
TTTCCCGAATGCCTCCCTCTCGGTGGCATAGGCGTTCATGTCAGCTAGGCACCTCCTAGCAATCCCCACGCTCATGGCAGCTAGACCGACACGCTCGTGCTCAAGGTTCCTCATGAGGTGAATCATGGACTCTCCGGGTTCGCCCACGACGTTCTCTGGTGGGACAAGGCAGTCCTCGAAGACTAGCTCTGCCGTTGTGCTGGCTCTCATTCCGAGTTTGTCGGTTATCTTCTGCCCAGCGGAGAAACCATCCATGCCCTTCTCGACTAGGAAAGTAGTGAGCTCGGCCCTCCCTCTCTCGTCGGTTCCGGTCCTTGCGTAAAGCCAGACCACGTCGGCAGGGGTGCCGTCCTCGTCGATGATTCCGTTTGTAATCCACATCTTCCTCCCGTTGATGACCCATGAGCCTTCGTCGGACTGGGCTGCATTGGTCTGCATCCCTAGGACATCGGTGCCGTAGTCGGGCTCGCTCATTCCGAGGCAACCGATCCACTCCCCGCTACACACCTTTGGCAGGATCCGATGCTTCTGCTCGTCGGTACCGCTGTGAACGAGGTTGTTCACGAACAGTTGGTCATGGGCGAGGAAAGACAGGCATAGTCCTGGATCCGAGTAAGAGAGCTCCTCGTTCACAATGGCAACCGAGGTGGCATCCATCCCAGCGCCACCGTACTCAGGGGGAACCGTGAGCCCCAGGAGACCCATCCCCCCCATCTCGCGAAATAACTCCAGGTTGAACCGCTCATCTCTGTCGTTCTCCAAGGCCTGTGGCTCGACCCTGTCCTTGACGAAGTTCCGAACCATCTCGCGGAGCATCTTGTGCTCCTCAGTTGGATTGGAGATATCGAGATCACGCCAGTCGTCACCCATGGAGGTGCTAGGGGCGCTCTTCGTAAGAGACATTCGTTCCCCAATTGCCTAGTTCCAGAAGGCCGAGTCTTCCCAGGGTAGGCCAATCTCTATGCCGATTATCTCAAGGATCACGAAGTTCCATGCCAAGTAAGATAGAACGGCTGCTGTGAAGACTGCTAGAGATGTGTTCACAACCCTCCTCCTCTCCCTCTTCGCATCGTCGAGTGTGCATATTCCCTGGTTGCGGAAAAACAGGACTAGTCCATATGAAACCATGCAGAATGAGACGCCGTACAATGCGAATCTCACCCAAGAGTAGTAGAGGTCATTCGAGAGTTGGTCCGCGGCTACTATAGCCGAGGAGCCTGCGAACAGGACCCAAATAACTGATGGTAGGCAGCACAGGCTAGCGGTGACGGCGGATGCCGCAACAAGCTTGGCCAGGGGCCTTGTCTGTTCTGCGTCCATCTTGCCACCCTAGGGGGTAACCCTTCTGCTGTCCCTCGGGAATGGGATGGCCTCTCTGATGTGATCGGCTCCTGCGAGCCAAGTGCAGACCCTGTCGACACCCAAGCCGAATCCACCATGAGGCACTCCACCGTACCTCCTGATGTCGATGTAGAACTCGTATGGCTCCCTAGGGGTGCCCTCTTCGTCTATCCTCTCCAGGATCTCATCCTCGGACCATGTCCTCTCCCCTCCACCGACGATCTCGCCGTAACCCTCGGGTGCTAGGAGGTCATGACAGAGAACGTACTTCGCGTCATCTGGATCGGGACGATGGTAGAACGGCTTGGCGATTCTGGGATAGTGAGTCAGGAAGTGCGGGACTTCGAAGTCTGCAGTGAGAATCTTCTCCTTGGAGTAATCTAAGTCCTGCCCCCATTCTACCTCAACCCCCTTGCTCTGGAGGGTCTCAACGGCCTCGTCGTAGCGAATCCTAGGATACTCACTTTCGGCATACCTCTCCACGAGCGAGAGGTCCCTACCAAGATGCTCTAGCTCTTCTGACCTATCTTCCAGAAGTGTCCTCGCGATGTTCCTGACCACTCCCTCTCCATGCTGCATGACCTCGTCGTTGGATGCCCATGCGATCTCCATCTCGGCATGCCAGAACTCCGTCAGATGCCTCCTCGTCCTGCTCTTCTCAGCACGGAATGACGGAGCCATCGTGTACAGCCTCTCGAGGGCGGGCATCGCTGCCTCCGCGTATAGTTGCCAGGACTGGGTGAGATACGCCTTCTTTCCGAAGTAGGGGACTTCGAAGAGGGTGCTGCCGCCCTCGACCGCCCCTGCGACGAAGTTCGGCGCCTGGTACTCGATGAAGTCCCTGTCGCGGAAGTACGAGTGTATTGCGCCGAATACTGAGCTACGAACCTTCAGCATGGTAGTCATGCGACTCGTCCTTAGGTATAGGTGACGATTGTCCAGCAGGAACTCTGTCTCGCCGCCATCTGATTCATCCATCGCTGACTCGGTGATTGGGAAGGGCCTATCCGGATTCACGGGTCCGATGACTTCGGCTTCGGTTACTTGCACCTCGTGACCATGCTCTCTGTCGGTTGCCTCGACCACCCCTCTGATTACTACGCTTGACTCAATCAGGGCGTTATTGAGGGCCTCGAAGCACTCATCCCCTACTACGTCCCTTTTGGCGACACATTGGACATGACCAGTGGAATCGCGCAATACGACGAACCAAATCTTGTTTGAGCCTCGCGCCCTGTGAACCCAGCCCTTCAGTTCAACAGGCTTCCCATCATGGGAGCCTGCCCTAACATCTCCAATCCAGTACTGCTTGCCCATAGCGCCACTCAATCTACCGTCTTGGCTCATGGTTATGAAACCTCGATTGTGGAGGAATGGTAATGGCGGGTCTGACGGGGTTCGAACCCGCGACCGCCCGGTTAAGAGCCGGGTGCTCTACCTGACTAAGCTACAGACCCAGCTCGGGATTGGCAGCCCCTCTTTAACCACGACGGATAGCTATAGTCTTCCGCCGGGCTTGACTAGAGTTTCGACTCCTTCGCTGGAGGCCATGACAACTGCATCGCAGATTCCAACGAAAAGGCCCACTTCGACGACGCCGCTGACCTCAGAAATCTCCCTCTCTAGGGATTCTGGGTCGGAGATGCTAGGACCGAATGAGCAGTCCAAGATGAATCCGTGATTGTCTGTGATATACGGGTCTTCATCACCCCCCCTGAGTCTGACTTCGCCAGGACAGATGGGGGAAATGGCATCCCTAACGTCTTCCCAAAGGATGGAGTCGACCTCGATGGGGAGGTCGAATTCCCCAAGTGTGCTAACCTGCTTGGTTTCGTCTGCGACCACTACCATCGAGCTCGAGGCATTTGCCACGACCTTCTCCCTTGTCAGAGCCCCCCCGCCACCCTTGATTAGATTGAAGTTCGGGTCGAACTCATCGGCCCCATCTATGGTCAAGTCAAGAAAATTTGACCCTTCGATCGGTCTGAGTGGAATCTCGAGGTGCTCTGCGAGCTGTCTCGTGTCCTCGCTGGTGGGCACCCCTACGACATCGATTCCTTCCTGTTTGATCATCCTCGCAATCTCAATTATGGAGTATCGGACGGTAGAACCGGTACCGAGTCCTAATGACATACCATCCGAGACAAAACGGCATGCAGCGATACCTGCCTGCTCCTTCAATTGCTCAACACCCGCCATGCAACGCACGATGAATAGGACGTGCATGATGGTTGCCCCATACCTCCGGTGGGTTCTTCCGGTATGGTGTGGCCGCACAAACGAGGGAGCAGGAGGGTCGCTGACAGTGTTAGACACTGAGGAAAGTCCCCTCTCCGCGATGCAGGCGTCTCGTCACAAGACGAGGGTCCGGGAGGGCCGGCTCTGCAGCAGAAACGAACCATGCCAGGAGTAC
>CBFIAW010000050.1:3764-7859 GCA_965660655.1 Candidatus Thalassarchaeaceae archaeon
CATCGACAGGACCGGGTAGGAGGCAAAGTTGAATGCGACCAGCCGAAAGGTGAACAGAAAGGGGCTTACTCCCTGCACCCTCACCTACTAACCTAGTCGAAGACGACTGCATCAACGGGGGAGGAGTCGGCTATTGTTCCACTCTCGCCGTAGTCCTGCCAGGTTCCAATTCTGCCCCTCAGAGCATGAGAAAGTTCGTGATAGGCCACAATGAGACTTGGCAGGAGGATCGAGCTGGTTAGAAGGGCTAGGACGAGAAGAAGCATCATCAGGACGAAGAAGTTCTGCAGGCCAGGGATAGCGACGAATAAGCCTGCGGCTAGACCGGCGCAAGTTGTGGCTGTTGTCTCGAAGATGGTCCTCCCAGTCCTGGAAACGGACTTTTGGATTCCCGCTGGGGTTTCGCGCTCGTCCTTGATACGATCGATGATGTGAATCGAGTCATCGACCCCGATTCCAAATACCAACGTGCCAATCATTGCAGTGAACACGTTGACGTTAACCTTGTAGAACCACATCAATAATGGCTGCCATAGAACGACGACCCCCACTGCCGTCATTGTGAATATAGCCAGTCTTGTGGATCTGAACAGAAGTGCCATGACGAGAAGGAGAATCAGCATGGTCGCGATAGTTGTCTTCGATTGGGCCTCATGAATTCCGTCATTGATGTCAAGGGATACTGGGAGGCCGCCAGTCAGTAGCGAGTTGTAGATGCCTGCCATGCCTGGTACGGGTTTGCCCCCGGATGTAGAAAGTGCGCGGCAATTCAGTGCATCATCGCAGCCACCCTCGTCTAAATGACCGTCTATTGTGTCCCTGAGGCCCCCGGCAACTGCTAGGTTGATGTAAGGCTGGTTCACGTACACCAGTGTCTTCGTCTCGCCATCTCCATCGTCCGAGTTCATCAGCATGGACCTCACTTCTGGGCTGAGGGTGTCGAATGCTATGTTGACCATGTCCTCCCTGCTGCTTATCGAGTAAGGCCAGCAATCTGGACGCAGCGGATTAGCAGATTCATCCCAGCAATCGTCGTGGATAAGTTCCCAGAGGCTTTGGTCATATAGTTCGAGATCCCCTACTTCGATATCTACGTGAACTGCCTTCAGAATGTTGACGAGACTAATTGTTGTGGTGTTATCCACGTTGTCGATCTTCGTCGTCTGCATGTACTCGATTGCATCCAGTATCGGCAGGTCCCGGATAGGGGCCGTTTCGTTCTGCGGACCCCTCTCGGTTGCGTCGACTATGAACATGTTTGTCTGCCCCCCCTCGAAAACGATGCTGTACTCCCTCAGTGCCTCATATGACTCCAGTCCGGGTGGAACTTCGTCCGAGGAGCCTGTGATGTCCTTGCCTAGTTGTTCTTTGAACATCATCCCACCCACGATAGTCGCTGCGGAGGAAACTATGATCACTAGAAGTGTGGCCTTCAGTGGGACCTTCCCGACTGAATCCCAGAAGCCATCCAGAAGGGAGAAGGTGAGGGTAGTTGAGAGTGTGAAGCCGAGGATGAGGGACCCGTCCCGGGTTAGCTCGGTGAATAGGAACAGGGATCCTGTGAATATGGCAGTGGAAACGATGTAGAATAGTAGACTGTTAATCCCCAGTATGGTTCCGAATACGTCGGAAGTGTCGATTACAGAGTCGCGATTCCCCCTTGGCAGTGATTTTGCCCCAGAATCCTTCTCTTCATCGATCCTCTTCCTCCTCGAAGAGTCGATAACACTAGTTCTGAACAGATTGTTCGAGTCCCCCTTCCTATATCTGAGTAGTTCTATCCAAGCTGGGACCATCAGCATGGATATGATGAAGGTCGTAGATATCCCAATCAGGAGGGTCTTCCCCACGGTCCTCATGGGCTCTATTGGGACAAGGCTGTGCCACATCAGCACACTGAATCCAACTATTGTAGTGAGTGCAGAGAGGAAGATGGCGTTTCCAGTGGTCATGGCGGCCCTGACATTGGCAGTGAGGCTAATCTGTGGGTCGAATGGGTCGGGCTCAGAGACCTCTTCCCCATCCCTCCTGGATGCCCAAGCATCCTCCCCCATCTTTCTCAGAATCTCGGCCCGGTTCTCCTCTATCCTATTGGTCAGATGGAGGGAATAGTCGACGCCTAGGCCGACCAGTATCGGTCCTGCCGAGATTATCATTGGGGTCAGCATGATGTCAAAGAGGACAGTGGAGCCAAAGGTCACTGCTAGACTCATTGCGATAGGGGTGCCGCAAATCACCAGAACCTTCCAGCTACGGTGAAGGATGAACATTGTCAGGCCGACCAGTAGAAGGCTGATGGGGAGCATCGTGTGTCGCAGCTCATCGTAAATCGAGTCTGAGACATCATGCAGAACAGGGGTTAGCCCCGTAACAGTAACGGCCCGTCTGAGAGGGATTGTATCCAAACGCTCCTCGTCCATGGTCCATGTTTTGGTATATGTCTTCGAACATAATTCACAATTTTCCCTAGCGAGATCAGAGTCGAGCAATGCCTTCACATACGCAATGAATGCCTTGTGATCCCTTATTTCGCCCCCAGTCTTGAGGTCCGTCCTAGGGGTTATGTCCGTATTCGACATATCGAAGGAAATCCCCATTATGATGACGCCAGTGTCCCATATCCCGTCGTTGTTGGTGTCCCTTACGAATGTAGACAGGAGCTCTCCGGAGTTGTCCACGTAGCCATCGATTCTCTCTTGGGCGCCGTCACCCTGGGGTATTGAGTAGCCCTCGTTTGGATTCTGGCTCGCTATTGCACAGTTTCCATCGGAACCCGGCAGCCCATACTTCTCAACGGCACACGAGAATCTGTAGTTCGTTGAGTTGGCCTCCTTGACTATCTGAGCTGGGGATAGGATCCAGACGACCCCGTCACAACCCGACAACGGGCTACTGCACGCATGTGATCCCCGATCCTCCTTGTTGTAGTCGAGTCCTCTGCCATATCCGCTTTCAGCTGCATTGTTATCGTCCCCCTCAATCCAAGAAATCTGATTCAGTATATTCGCATCGGTAATGTTCTCAACGCCATTCTCTGCACCCACTGCGGCGTTGTTCGTCTGGACGTACAGGATCACGATATCGGTTGCCCACTGGGTTCTGACCTCGTTCAAGAGTACGGTTGAGTTTGCTCCGTCGGGGAGGTAAATCTCAACGTCGCCGTTAATCTGGTGCTCGAAGTCCTCGGCCCTCCACCCAATAAGTGCCGATGCTAACAGGAGAGTTACGATGAGGTATGCCGGGCTCCTCAGAATCGCACTGTAAGTCAGCTCGGCGGACCTCTGGGCAGCCATGTGGGCAGTGTCAGAAATATCGTTTACCAATTGGCTTGTAGTGTCAAGGAAACCTCCTACTGCGCTGCCTCTAACGGTCTGGCGAACCTTGGAGACATAGTCCGAAATGGGGTTAATTCTTTCGAAGAACCAAGCCCAGAAAGCAAGTTCCTCGTCCTGCTGGGGACTCCCATCGCTCAAGGTCACGTTCACGTTCCCCGACCCAAGCCAAATGAAGCGTTCGCATAAGTGCCATCCAGAGGGGGCGATTAGAGAGTAATACGCGGATGCCCAACCCGATGGACTCAAGGGGAGGAGGGGGGACAGCCATTCATGGAGCTAGTCACTGGGGGGGGTGGCTTCATCGGCTCGCATTTGGTCGACGCATTGGTAGAAAGAGGGAACGAAGTTCGAGTAATCGACAACTTCAGCAGTGGCAGAGAGGAGTTCTTATCCCACCACGACGGTAATGGCTCGGTAGAAGTTCACAGAGGGGATCTTCTGGACCAAGGTGCAGTGATCGCGGCCATGGAAGGGGTGGAGACCGTGCACCACCTAGCAGCGAATCCGGACATCAGGCTGGGTACGGAAGTCACTGATACGGACCTCAGGCAGGGGACAATGGCGACTTACAATGTCCTCGAAGCTATGAGGATTGCAGAAGTACGTAGAATTTCCTTTGCATCATCTTCCGCAGTTTATGGGGAAGCAGGCGTGATGCCAACTCCAGAGGACTACGGTCCCGTAATGCCGATTTCGCTTTACGGGGCATCCAAACTAGCGGGAGAGGCTTTGATTACAGCATGGGCAGGAACATTCGGAG
>CBFIAW010000051.1:0-7707 GCA_965660655.1 Candidatus Thalassarchaeaceae archaeon
ATTACTAGCCCATGGTCCGTCTCACCACGCTCGATAATTCCCAAAACGAGAGCCCCCTGGATTTCTTCTCTCTGTAGCAACCTATCCAGAGCAAGTGGAGCCTCCATGGAACCCGGGACCCAAACAACATCATGAACAAAACAATTCTTGGAAATCGCCTCATCCTTAGCGAATTCCAGCATCTTCTCCACTTCATCCCGATGAAATGAGCCACAAACAATTCCCAGATTCATGATTTGCCCATCCTGAGCATTGTCTCCACAATGGCTTGCGTTCTCGAGTCTATCTCAATGTTTACTCTATCTCCGGCGACCTTTCTATCGATAGTGGTAATTCTGAGTGTCTCGGGGATGATGTGCAAACTGAAACTTTCTTCATCGCATTCCCCCACAGTAAGGGACATCCCATCTATGGCGATGAATCCTTTTTCCAGAATGTAAGGCCCGCAGTCATCAGGTGTTGATATTCTGAGATTCACCCCTTCGCCAACTATACCAAACTCCAATATTTCAGCGGTTGCCATTACATGGCCAGAGAGGATATGACCACCCAATTCGTCACCAAGTCTCATCGACCTCTCCACATTGAGGAAATCACCAGCAGATCTGTCAGATAGGGTTGTTCTCTCTAGAGTCTCCGAAATCGCATCAAAATCTACTCTTCCTGACTCTATTCCTACTACAGTCATGCAAACACCGTCCAGGGAAACACTCGCCCCGATTTCTAAACCCTCATCGAATCCACTCAGGTCTAATGAGAATGTTCGGATGGAGTCCCCTTCGACTATATCCAGAATTGGTGCAGTTCCCGCTACAATTCCAGTATACATGTTCAGTCCTCCTCGTATGGGCCACCTTCCGTGCCAGGCCATAGGTCCAGGATTCTTGCAATTATCTTCCTAGTCCCGTCTAGGTCGTCCGACAGCCCCTCGACTCGTGTAATCTCGACATCTTCGAACCCATGCATATCCAGCCCAGACCTTATCGCATCGATAGAATGCTTCTGATCATATCCCAAGGCTATCAGATTTGGGCTAACTTCCTCCAATATCTCGAAAATCGGCACCCCCGGTGGATTTCCCACTATTGCTTTGTCGACTGGTTTCAGTCCTTCTACCATCCTCCTTCTCAGCTCTTGACCCGTGACTGGCTCATGCTTCTGCTTTCGTACAGTTTCATCATGAGCAATGACGACAATAAGTTCGTCACCAAGAGATTTTGCTTGCTCAACATAGTGCAAATGTCCTGCATGTAGAATGTCGAAGATTCCAACCGCCATTACCCTGACCATCAATAGAGACCCCGTTGATATCTTCGCCTAATCCTTTTCATCAAAAGTGGAAGAAATCTGTTCTCCAGTAATCATCGGGATTCCATGCCTCGCTGCATATTCCCTAGCTCCTTCCAAGGACAAAGCCCCATCCCCATCTGATTCCAGCATCTCGGCACCAATAGTGCATGGGACTAATCCAGCCAATCTGGCTATTGAAACAGCTAGTTCGGTATGCCCCTGTCTCGTCTTGAGGCCCCCAGGTGACTCCCTGCATACTGGGATATGGCCGGGAGTCCTGAATTCTCCCCCCAATTCGAAAAGTGCGGAATCGCCCTCAGCACCCTTTCGCAACAGTTCTCCGGATAATTCCCCAAACCTTCTTGTCGTAAGGGACCTATCTCTGTCGGTAATTCCAGTATACGTTTCTCTGTGGTTAAGTGAAAGAGTGAAGGCGGATCTCGAATCATACTGAAGGTCATTTGTTACTAGATGCCCCAATACCGGGTTCTCCTCAATCAGAGCATCATGGGAATGGATATCCTGAAGCCAAGGGAGTCCAAACATTTCTCCAATTTCATTCCCTATTGCTAGGAAAAGAAGACCACCACAGTCTTTTCTCAACCTCCTTATCACCTCGGGTGACGCTGCGGTTGCGGGCCATAGCAGATCCGTCTCCTTCTCTCTGAAATCAGAGTCAAAGATCATTACTGGATTGCCAGACTCGAATGCTGAAATCGCCCAAGCAACTCCGTCATCCATGTCCAGCGGAGGGGCCATTGATACCCGATACTTTCGGTCTAGAAAAAATGATGTCTTAGTGCAATCCCCACTGGCACAATGGCAGGGGCGGCGAAGTCTTCGGCGCCTGTCCGGGTCGACCTTGCTGGTGGTTGGACCGATGTAGGCCCATATCCCAGCGACTTTGGCGGAGAAGTCGTAAACTTCGCAATTAATCTCAGAGTGATTGCTCGGTCCGCTTCAGTTCCAGCCAACAGAAAGACAGACTTCGAGTTCCCAGTTCCTAGGGGCTCTGGATTGGGAACCAGTTCTGCAATGAATGTGGCCTTGTCAGCGCTTATCTCCCCTGATCAACTAGAATATCCGGAAAAACTCGCTGAGGAAGCCTTTGCCCTCGAATCCCAGGGGGGAAATTATTGCGGAAGACAAGATCAGTGGGCATCAGCCATAGGTGGCTTCAACCATCTGCTGTTCATCGGCGACTCGGTCGAGAGAATGCCATTCGAACCAATGAAATCATCAATGAATTGGCTGAAGAAGCACCTGATAATCTCATTCTCAGGTAAAAGTAGAAATTCCGGAGAAATGCAAGAATCAGTATGGTCGAGGTACTCAAATGGGGATGCGGAAGTAATCAGCGGTCTGCATAGGATTAGGGGTGCCGCCAGAGTGATGGCAAATGGCCTCCAGCAAGATCGTCGGGACATGGTAGTCTCTTCACTGAGGGAGGTATGCGAGGGAGTGGATTTGATCGATAAGGCAATCCATGATCCCTTTCGAGATGTTGTAGAATCCCTCATCGGAAAAGGATCCGCTGTAGCTTGGAAGGCATTGGGGGCAGGAGGAGGTGGGTGTTCGGCAATCCTGTGCTCCCCAACCGGTATGGAAGACGTTACTCGGACTATTGAGAACGCGGACTGGGAGATTATTGAGTGGGATTTTGAGGGCAAAGGCGTCCTTCTGCACGAGTGAATACTCCAGTCCGAACTCTCAAACATGACCATTTGCCCGAGCATCCATGGGCGACCGCCGTTCCATGTTTGTTCCTCTGGCACTCTTGGTCCTAATCGCACCACTAGCAGCCTCTTCAATTTCTGTTGAGACTTCGCCACAAGGCGGTTTCGATGCTAATGGCGATTGGGTCCCTAGCATAGAGTCCGACATCCACTGGAACTGGTGGTCTCATTGGAGCCGAGACAAGGATTCTAACTCCCTCGATGACAGACTGGAATGGTTGATCGAACAACCCGAACAAACTCAGAGAGACTGGTGGAAGAGGGCTCCAGAGGGAAGTGCAAGGGTTTTCGTGGACTATGACCACCACCCAACAGATGCCGATATCTCAGCCCTAGAGTCACTTGGGGTGGAAGTGACCTTCAGATACGGATATCTGGACACAGTCTCTGGGACATCCCCCATATCGAAAATAATCGACGAGGGGGGCATCAGATCACTCAATGGTGTCGTGATGGTAGAGGACCTTGGTCTCGCCGAGACTAACATGCATGAGGCAGTTCCCAACATGGGGGTGGACACCGTATGGGAAGACTTCGGTCTTGATGGCACCGGCTCTGTGATTGCCATTCTGGATACGGGAGTCCGTGGAGACCACGAGGGGCTCAACGACATGGACGATGACCCTCTAACATGCATCGACGACCCCCCGGACCCATTCGATCCGGATCCCGACCCTCTTCCCTCAGATTGCGATCCAAAGATCATCGCATTCTTCGATGCCGTTCTCACAGATGAGGAGCAAGACCCATCCACATCATACGACTCAGGCACACACGGAAGCCACGTTGCAGGAATAGCGGCAGGGACCGGCGGCGGTCAGACTGACCCGGGAACCGGATTGAGGTACGTGGGAGCAGCTCCAGGAGCTCATCTGATCAATATCCTGGCATGCTGCGATGGGGACATCGAGGACGTGATACAAGGGGCCCAATGGGCAATTGACAACAAGGAAAAATACGGAATCGACATAGTGACCTCTTCCCTGGGGGAGCAGCAATTCGAGGTACATTTGGACAACGATGGAAGCTCTGCATGGAGCCGCCAGATGGACATGGTAGTTGAAGCCGGAATCATCACCACGCTCTCCGCAGGCAACGAGTTCGGTGGACTGACCGTTGCTGGATGCAACACCATAGATAGCCCTGGAGACGCTAATCTGCCCGTAACGGTAGCCAGCTTGGACAAGGATCTAGGCCTTGCGATCTACAGCAGCAGAGGGTACACATCCGACTTGAGGGTTAAGCCGGATGTAGCCGTAATCGGATCAAGCATCATGGCCCCGGATGCAGCGACCCAAGATGGTTACATCAGCAAGTCAGGGACTAGCATGGCCACTCCTCTTATGGCTGGAATTGCGGCTCTGATGATCCAGGCAAACCCGGACCTCACACCCACCGAGTTCAAGGACATCATTTCCGCACACTCTATCGAACGCGATGTCCAGTTGCTCGATGACCCCGGACTAAACGACTGCAGCCTATTGGAAACCAGGCCAGACAACGAATTCGGATTCGGTCAGGCTGATCCAATGGCCTTCGTGGAGGCGGCAGGAAGCATTGACCGCTCCCTGAATATCTCGATGGAAGTTGCCACTATGGGGGAGGTCCTCAATGAGAGCTACATACATGGATCATCTTCCGGAGCCGAGGTAGGATCATCAGGGCCAGGTAGCAAGACGAAGGTCGAGGTTCGAGTAGGGGGCGGAGAATGGAAGGAAGCCGTGGACGATTCTCCACTGGGTGACTGGGCCCTGTGGAGCATCCGATTGGAACCACACGTTGAGTCTGGAAACTCGACAATCTATGCCAGACTGGTGGTCGACGACGAACACATTTCCCCAATTGACGCCCGAAGGGTAATCCTACTCGATATACCAGCAGTAGCTGACGGGTCCAACGACTCGGACGCTTCCAAAATTCTGATTATCGCGATAGCTCTGATGTTTGCCTTGATGCTCGGGTACGTGGTCTTCCACAGGGAACGCCTGATTGAAGAGTGGTACGATGGAGAAAGCCTTACGGACAACAGACTCAGAAGAACGGCTTCTCTGTGCATTCTATACTTCGCTCAAGGCCTCCCATGGGGGTTCGCCGTAGTTGCATTCGTAGCATACCTGGCCAACAATGGCTTCACTGCAGGAGAAACCGGGACTCTTCTGGCCACGATAGCACTTCCTTGGACCTTCAAATGGATATGGGGGCCTGTAATCGATACACTAAACATCCCGATCTATGGAAAACGAAGGCTTTGGGTCCTTTTCTCTCAGTTTGGAATGGCATTGACCATCGGAATTATTCTCTTTGTTCCCAACTTGATAGAGCAGATCGACATTGTGATCACGCTCATGTTCATCCACAACATCTTCGCTTCCCTCCAGGACGTCAGCACTGACGCTCTAGCTGTCGACGTTTTGGAAGACAACGAGGTTTCGAAGGTGAATGGATATATGTTCGCATCAAAGAGGGCTGGGATGATAGTCGGAGGAGCCGTTCTTGGCGGTTTGGTCAGCTCCATCGGCATCAGAGGGATGCTCGCTATCCAGCTTCCCCTACTCCTTCTGATCATGGTGCTGCCCATGTTCCTATACGAGAAGCCGGGTACTAGGCTATTCCCGTGGTCTACTCGAATGTCCGAGTCCACTGGGTCAGAGAAAGACAGCCTCTCCGATGAGTCGGATGAAGTGGATGAGAAACTCTACTGGGATGATCCGGAGGAATCTAAGTGGTGGGCTGCCGTAGCAGTGGGCAAGGCGACCTTCGAAGAGAAAATCTCCATTCCAGCATTTATCACGATAATCTCGATTTTTATCTTCGTGTCCGGCCTAGTGTTCGCCATCGCCTCAGTGGATCTCACAGTGCCATTCTACTCAAAGGCCAAGATAGTCGCATTCGGAGGTTTAGTCCTCGCAACATTTGTAGCGTTTTTCAACAGACTTGTTGCAGATGGTTATTTGCCCAAGGTACCCAATCCATTCTCTTTGTTGTCTAAATCCTCCACGAGAACTCTTGCTCAGACTAGTTTCAACTTAACCAAGGCATTCCATCTGAAGTCTTCCTTCCTTCTGATTTTCTGCTGCCTTCTTACCGAAATGTACTACTTCCTTGACCCTATTATCATTGACATATTAGTTGTGCAATCTGGTTGGGGGGACGCAAAGTACAGCTTGATCGTTGGAGGGGGCGGTATCCTAGCAACCATGTTTGGCCAAATCGCGGGTGGTTTCCTCGGGGAAAAATTCGGCGTAAGGAGGATGGGAATGATTGGATTCACCTGCCTCGCGATATGCAATGGCATGCTAGCCGTCCTGGAACCACTCTGGACAAACACCCCAGTCATGGTGGTGTACGTGTTAATCAAAGGCTTCGTCACAGGTGTCGCCTTCATCGCTGTAGTTGCTGTGTG
The DNA here is from genome assembly GCA_965660655.1 of Candidatus Thalassarchaeaceae archaeon. Taxonomy (GTDB): domain Archaea; phylum Thermoplasmatota; class Poseidoniia; order Poseidoniales; family Thalassarchaeaceae; genus UBA36. The sequence goes on from CBFIAW010000051.1 coordinate 6,430, forward strand.
CATGAAAATGACATGGAGCAAGGTGGGCGGGACACAATTCACTGCATACATGTCGATGTTCAACCTAGGAGGGGTGGTAGCACTCTCCAAGACAGGGCAGGTTCTGAAATTCTTTGACAACGATGTCATCCCAGCAATCTACTCTGGTGCGGTCCTCACGTTGTTCGCCGTGATCTTCTTGATTTTCATTGACCCCGAGGAGTGTAACAGGGTTCTGGAGAATAAATCCGAAGATGGAGAAGTCATTGATGCCGAAATCATGGATGCCGATTTGGGAGAATCCGCTTGGTGGGACGAGGAAGGAGGCGGTGACACTGTCACAGCTGCATGATATCATCGAGAGTGCTGATGAGGACTTCCTCGTCTTCACTCAAACGATCTGCCCATACTGCACACGGGCGTTCAGGACTCTAGATTCTAAGGGCCTCACTTACATGGAAGTGAATCTGGACAACTTCTTGGGACTGAGGAAGGACGTGGTTATGGAGACTGGACACAGGACCGTCCCCGTGGTGTTCGACATGCGTGGAGACGTCCCGATCTTTGTTGGGGGGTCTGACCGCCTTATGGAATACCTCTAGAGGCTCCATGACTGAGTGATTCCGCCAGCTATCCTCACCCTCAAGAAGGTGGAGCTACCTGTGAAGGTGGCCGTGAGGGTGTATTCCCCCGAGGGATAGGGAATCGTCCCTAGAGTACCCATCTCGCTTGCTCCGGGCCCCCAAATCCTCTCCAGTGCCGAGATTGACGTGTGGTCCCTCAGAGTCATGGAGATGGATGAGCCCGAGCCACAATCGGCATCAATGAAGTAGATCATCTCGTCCCACTCACCATCGCTCTGGTGGTCGTTAACGAGAAACGTGTCACGAATCTCGATGTCGTTACCGGTATCTTCCCAAGTGTCGCCGAACAGGTCCCCTCCCCTCACGAAGTATACATCACCGGTGTGACCCGAACCACTATCGGAAAGCATCATCCTGAGATTCGTGACTCCCATCGGATCCTTCCATGTGAATGAGTAGAAGAAACCGGCTTCGTTGTCGAACACGTAATCCAGTCTCGAACCGTCGGAAGAGGTGGCGATAATCACCGCCGTGCTCCCTGATATGTCGGAGACGAAAGCATCCCACTCCATGGAGAATAGCGTGAATGACCATGCATTACCCTCCTCGAGGGGGAAACTCAGAACCGTCTGCGCGACACCGTTCTCGAAGGCCCCCAATTCGGAATGGGTAATCCTCCCTAGGAATGGGTTGTGGTTGAGCACAGCATGGCGCC
>CBFIAW010000052.1:0-7704 GCA_965660655.1 Candidatus Thalassarchaeaceae archaeon
TGATTAAGAAAGACGTAATGGGGCAGATGGGGCCATTCATGACTGGGGGGTCGATGATTAAGACAGTCAGTACCCAGGGTTCAACTTTCCAAGAGGGGCATGCATTGTTCGAGACGGGGACACCCAGGATCGCAGAGGCAATCGGATGGGGCGCTGCAGTAGAATGGCTAGAACAGTTTGACATGAAAGACGTCCACTCGCACATCAACAGAATAGCTTCATGGACTGCTGGGAGGATCTCCGAGATCGAAGGAATCACAGTTTATGGCGATCCTAGCAGAAACGATAGCAGTGGGGCGGTCTCCTTCCTCCACGACTCAATCCAATCCCAGGATCTTGCCCTACTCCTTGACGAAGGCGGATTCGCAGTTAGGACGGGGCACCATTGCGCACAACCACTCATGGATGCTCTCGGGGTCCCCTCTACCAATAGGGCATCATTCTGGCTGTACAACACCATGGGAGAGGCTGAGGCCTTCGTAGCACATCTGAGTTATGTTGTCGATCGTTTCTCCGATAAATGATGAGCACTTTCAAGATGAATAGTCTTGACGCCATATCATGACTGAGTCGCGAGACTGGCCTGAGAAGCTTGACCCGATTGTCGAGGAGTTCTCAGCATGCTTTGACTCAATGGAGCGGTACGAGCTTCTGTTTCAATATGCTAAGCGCAACCCATCGCCATTGCTCCCAGAGGAATGGAACGAGCAAAATCAAGTCCACGGCTGCCAATCCCGTGCCCATGTTTCGTGTTCACTGGACGACGCGGGCAATTTCATCCTGAGGGGCGGGGCCGATGCACAGATTGTTCAGGGGCTTATGGCAATCACATCCATCGCGGTCAATGGCATGGACCCCTCCTATGTTTCAGGAATGTCCCCAGATTTCGCCGAGGAAATGGGAATTAGGTCTTCCTTAACGCCGAGTAGGGCCAATGGTTTCCTGAATATGTTCAAGAGGGTCAAAGAAGAGGCATCCTTGCTTTCCGGTGGTGATTAGGTTGGCAAACGAGTCAGAAGTCATGTCTTCAATATCAAATGTCGAGGATCCCGAGTTGAAACTAAAGGTTACCGAATTGGGCCTAATTTACTCTGTCAGGATCGAATCGGCACATGTGGAGGTCGACATGACACTTACTAGCCCCGGTTGCCCCGTTGCCCCTGAGTTGATGGCTGCCGTCCACAGGGCGGCACTAGCAACGGAGGGAATAGATAGTGCCCATGTGAACCTGACCTTCTCGCCACCTTGGGACCCGCGTGTCCATGCTTCGGAAGATGCCAAGTTCGAGATGGGGATTTTTGACTAGCCCGTCTGGCTTTCTGCAGCCTTCAATGTATTCTTCATCAGCATAGCTATGGTCATCGGACCAACCCCTCCGGGGACGGGCGTCATCCATCCAGCTATCTCGGCTACCTCTGGCGCAACATCACCTGCTAGCCCACCTTCCACCCTGGAAATCCCGACATCAATCACAAACGCACCGGGTTTAACCCACTGCGGGCCAATCATGTGGGCCGAACCTACGGCTGCAACTAGGATGTCAGCTTCACTGCATACCGATTCAATTTCTTTGGTCCTTGAATGCGCTATTGTCACAGTTGCATCACTGCCTCTCTGTGCAAGCATCAGCGCCATTGGCATCCCAACAATCCTGGAACGCCCAATAATCACCGCTCTCGAACCCTCCAATCGCACGTCGCTGGACTCTAGAATATACATTACCCCCGAGGGCGTGCATGGGAGCAGCCCCTGAGTCTCCCCTTGCACGAGACGACCAAGATTAACTGGGTGAAATCCATCAACATCCTTCTGAGGAAGTATGGATGATGCTATGGCCAACTCGTCCACTCCATCTGGTGCAGGACTCTGAACCAGTATTCCGTGGATGCTAGGGTCAGAATTCAACTGTTCAACAACTCCGATCATCTCTTCCAGATTCGAGGTTGACGGCATGTCTATCCTGGTGCTCAGGATTCCACACCGCTCACACGCCCTCTCCTTATTTCTGACGTAAACGTGACTCGCTGGATCGTCTCCAGCTATTACAACAGCAAGTCGAGGGGCAACCCCCCTTTCATTCAATGAAGAGACTCCTTCGGCAACTTCTCGCTGAATATCCAAGCTGAGGGATTTCCCATCAACAATCTGGGCGCTCATGTTAGGTCGTAAGTCACTAGGCATTTGACGATTGGCTCAAATCGGTGTCCAGAAACCTAATGCTCTCGCCGCGCACCAACCAGACCACCCTTCGAAGACTGCGAAGGCACCCCCTCCAACAAGGCCCGCTGGGACGAGCCATGCCATCCACAACTCCACATTAGCAAGTACTAGCACTCCAGAAACGATTAATCCAGAAATAATGCCATAAATCCCATATTTCAGGCGATATGCCTTGCCTCTGGCATCGATATTGCACTCAAATGCCACATTTCTCTCGAGTCTGGCATAGTAAAAAAAGAACACCCAGAATCGATAGTCTTTCTTCAGATATGACAATTTCAGAATTAACTGGAGCCCCAGGAGGGATTTGAACCCCCGGCCGTCTGATTACAAATCAGATGCTCTACCGAGCTGAGCTACTGAGGCGTGCTTCCGGCTAACCCATTCCCCACTTGAACCCTGCACATGACCAATCCCCTCAATAGTGCTGATATCCAACCACATCGCCCAGCACACATGGGTGCACTCTCCGGTGTTTCTAATCGTCGGCTGAACATCGTCATATCCGCTTGGATATGTATCATATTGGGAACTAGCCTTCTTCTTTACGATAATTCGATGTTTTCCATGTCATTGTCTGCACCTCTGTCCATCGGGGGCGTCATTCTGCTAATTTTCGGACTTTTCATGGGTGACGAAAATGCAAAGTCCACGGTTAGGGATGACTCTTGGACGCCAAATGCCTCACTCATGCCAGATGCAGGACGTCCAATGTTCAGAATAGACTCTACCTTGGACGAACCGATCAGAACATCGGTACTATGCGGAAGATGCGCAAATATTGAATGGGTCGATGGGAAAAAACCACGTAGCTTCACTTGTCCATCGTGTGGGGCTGAACTATGGAGCTCCGAGGAAGAATGAAGGGGGAAAATGAAAGGCATCGGCAACCGTCAAGTGTCGGCTACTTCTGGAATGCTCGGAGATGCAGGAATGAATCTGGGCAACAATGAGCGTAGAATGCTCACGGGAATGCTATCCGAACCCAATTCCGAATGGTCCCTTGAGAAACTCCTCTCAATCACAAAGTGGGACGATCAAGTTCACGTTGCCGGAGCGGGCAAGGCCCTACAGGAAGAAGGATTGGTGGAAATAAAGGAAACGATTTCCAGAATGGTCTCCCTTGGTGCGGAGGGAAAAAATGCAGCAGATGTTGGACTCCTCGAATCTAGGCTCTGGGACTGGATTAGGAAAAAGGAAGAGGGCCAGAGAACGATGAGTTCACTGATGTCTTCCCGATTTGACAGAAGTGAGGCCGGTCCCGGGATAGGGATACTGAAGGGACTAGGGGTAGAGATAGAGTCTGGAAACTTTGCCTTCCAAAACGAGGAAGCAATCTCGAGGGAGATAGATAGGAGATCCGATTTCATCCAATCCCTATCGAAGGGGCCTATGGAGTCAACCTCAGCCGATGAAGAGATGATTTCCCATTTCTCTTCGCGAACCGGTCTACTTGAATTCCAGGAGAATACCTCTCGAACTTGGAAGCTCACTAAGGCTGGCACTTCAATAGACCCGTCGGCATTGACTGAGAGCCAATTGATCGGTGAACTAACCCCTGAGATGCTCCAGACAGAATCTTGGGTCGGAGGGGAGTTCAAGCCCTTCGACGTCCAAGCATCAGCACCAACCCCGATGGGCGGACGGCGGCACCCCATGCAGTCCCTAATCGAACGAATCCGATCAGTATTCCTGGAAATGGGATTCTCCGAGATAGATGGGGACTACGTGCAATCAGCAGGTTGGAACATGGATTCTTTGTTCATCCCCCAGTCCCATCCAGCTAGAACCATGCAAGACACATTCTACCTCGATCAACCAAGTAAAGTAGATGTGGAAGGATCTTACTTGGACCTCTGGGCAAGGGTCCACGAGCATGGGCACGATACTGGGAGCAAGGGATGGGGAGGGTCATTCGACAAAGATGAGTCTCAGAGAGGTTTGCTTAGGACCCATACCACCGTGAACACAGTCAAGCACATCGCTGAGAATCCTATAATTCCATCTCGCGTTTTCGGCATCGGTAGAGTCTTCCGCCAGGAGACCATCGACAGGACTCACATGCCCGAGTTCCATCAGATCGAGGGAATTATACACGAACCAGATGCCAATCTACCAATGCTGATATCGACTCTCAAGACATTCTACGCAAAGATGGGTTATCCAGACGTAAGAGTGAGGCCTGCTTACTTCCCCTATACCGAGCCAAGTGCTGAGGTCGACATCCTATGGAAAGGTGAGTGGCTGGAGCTTGGTGGCTCAGGAATCTTCAGGCCAGAAGTGACCGAGCCACTAGGTACCGAGTGGCCCGTCTGCGCTTGGGGAATGGGCCTTGAGAGACTCGCGATGCTCATCCTGGGCTTGGATGACATCCGGCAACTCTACCAGCCAGATCTCGAGAGGCTGAGGAAGATGCCGTTACTCTGATTGCCGTTGCAGCAACAAATAACATCGCAATAAGTACGAATCACTCTTCTGCTAGGGTCTTGATGTCCTGAAGGAACTCATTCACATCCCAGTTTATCCCGGAATATGCGACCCTCTTCCTTTGTTCCTTGTCGATGATGAATGTCACTGTGGAGTGCCCAATCTCGTACTCCCCTAGGCTTCCCTCATGGGGGTCGGAGTGGTTCGAAGAGTCAGACGAGCTTCCTTCGGCGATGCATGATAACCAGTCATCCTCTTGTCGTTCCCATCCTTCATCACACATGCAGTGGGAGTTGGACCCAGTTCCCATCACCCATCCCTTGCCGTTGCAGTCTACCCCAGGGGGCATGTTGCTGGTATTGGCATTGCTTGCTATCCATGCTAGGTGGGTGCTAGTCCCGACTTCGATTGCTGATAGGTCACTCGAATCTATCATTTCCCATGTCTTGTTAATCGTATCCCAAGAGTGCAAGCCCCACGACCATGAGTCATTGGAAGTCCAATTGCCGATGGTCCCGTTATCGATGTCGAAGTTGACCCCTGCGTTCTCAGTCAGGGCGTATGAGGCGAACTCATACCCGTTTTCGTAGCAAGTAAGGTTGAATGGGTCTTGACAGGGGTTGTCTATCACCACCGAGGAGTTGTCTGGGTACAACACCGCGAATCGTACCTGCGCCTCCTCAGGGGGTAGGCTGTTGGCTATGTGCTCGGCATCAACCACGACGTTCCACTCGTCCCATACCGCTTGCATCACAGAACCCCTTTCGTGAGCCAGGTGGTTCCATTCGTAGCCTCTCGCTGAAGTCCACTCCAAGAGATGTGAGGTAGTGTCTCGCGCAGGATCAATTGTGATTGAGACGAACTCGACCATGTCCGCGTGCTCCCCGATGTTCTGATACGCGTAATCAAGATTCGAGGAGATGATCAGGCAAACGTCAGGACATGAGGTGTAGATGAAGGCGACTACCACGACCTTCCCCTCGAAACTGGATAGCATCACTTCCTCTCCAAATTGATTCTCAAGTGTGAAGTCTGGGGCCTCGGGAGGATCCTTGTACTCGATGCCTAGTATCTCCAGATCCTCAGAACCAGAGCATCCGGCCAGTAGGAAACACAACACCACTAGAGCGGACTTGATCGAGTCACCCATCGAACGTTCCTCGAATCAGGAATATTTCACTCTTCTTCAACAAGGCTCAATATGTCTTCAAGGACCAATTCGGGGTTCCAGTCAGTATCTCCCCACCAGACTCTCTGATTCATCTGCTTATCCACGATAATCGTGCCCGTTGTGTGATCCACCCAGTAGTCCAATGGATGGTGGTTCGTCACGACCTCTCCCTCGGGTTGCTGAGTGTCCTTACCGCATCCGTTGTTGTCCACTTCTTCTCCTTCGGGGGTGCCCGAGCAACTATCGAACCCATCGGCGACCCCGTCGTTGTCTGCATCGGTGTTGTACGTCGCAAGGCCAACGTCGAAGTTTAGCCATACTGGCTCCAAATCCTCCACACTCCCAGTAAGATGCGGCCAACTAAGGCCCCTAACGTCGGCGTAGTTTCCCAGTACACTTGAGTTGTCAGTCCACGGGTCCACTGTGACAGTGAGGATCTGTACTGAAGTCCCGTGAAGTTCTCCGAGTTCCTGTGCGATGAAGGCTAGGTTCGCGCTAACAACCGGGCAGATATCGGGGCATCTGGTGAACAGGAATGCCACCACCACAACCTGTCCCTCGAATTGGGACATGGCCACATACTCGCCCTTCTCATCAATCAGAACGAACTCGTCTACTGCAATTGGGGGGTAAATGTCCTCCCCGTAGAACTCGTCAACCTCCTCCCCAGAGAGGCAACCCGGTGTGATGAGCAGTGAGAATGCAACTATCCACGAAAACCCCCTATTCACTCCCACCCCTCCTTGCGAGCCAAACTAATACCGAAGCAGTGAAGAGGATGATTGCGAGGTTACGCAGTGAACCCTGAAGTCCCCCTACACCTTGGTCCGCCTCGTTCGTCGAGCTTTCGTTGTTGAAAATGTATCCCGGAGGGGGCCCCAACTCTTCGTGATAATCATGAATCACGGTCAGGTTCAGAGTTCCCCAAAGAGTGTCATTGGAGAAGACATCAAGGTGGTAGGTTCCAGCCCCCCATCCGGCGGCATCTACTATGAAAGAGCACTCGTCTTTGATTGAGGAGGAGTTGGATGGTGCGGTCTCGCATCGCTGGTCGTACACGCCATCTCCATCGATGTCTACTCTGATGGTCCGATTGATGTCGGCCACGTTGTAGAAGGTTACAGCGTCATTCTGCAATACCTCTGCCTCGCTCGGTTGCATGCTCGAACTCCGCAAGATAACAGAGAAGTCATTTGCTCCGTGTGCCGATGCTATTGGTACGAACAGAGTGACTACTAGAAGTGCTGCGACTACGCTCACTCGCATCTCAATCATCATCTTCTATCGTCCAGAGGGCCGGATAGTTGTATCTAGGATCGTAGTCCTCGTCAAACTGCACCACGTAGATCCCACTGACCATCTCCGAGATCATGACGAATCCTCTTGGATCATACTGCAAACCCCAATCGAATGGAATCATGCAGGATGCCCAGCAATCGGCCATGTCATACCCCATGGCAGTAGCTGGGTCATCGATCCAGTCAGGCCCAGCTGGGAGGTAGTACCCAATGGTGTGGGTGGGGGCTAGCCCCTCTATCGCTTGGAATCCCCTGTCCGGTTCGGGAACCCCATTCTCCCACTCTATCTCCTCCCAAATCCTCCCGTGGTCAGTGACCCAAGAGCCAGCATGGTAGTGGGTCCAGTAGACGTGCCCATTGACCCCAGTATCCCCATTGTGGGGGCTGAAGATGTAACCACCGGGGATGTAGTGCTGTGGGTGACTGGACCCGTTCGCCAAGGTCCCCTCTCCAGGGAGCCTCCACTTGGAAACGAGGAAGGGCCTTGATGGGTCAGTCGTATCGATGGTCCATAGGAAGCCACTGTGACTGGGGTTGCTTCCGTATTCGGGGGCTATGATGGTGTAATGGCGCCAGTTTACGCCATAC
>CBFIAW010000053.1:0-7612 GCA_965660655.1 Candidatus Thalassarchaeaceae archaeon
GCTAGACACGAGGAATGATTACGAAACTAGAATCGGTTCCTTCGAAGGTTCCCTCGAACTTGGGATTTCTTCTTTCAGGGACTTCCCAGACGCCATCGAATCTCTCTCTGACGATTACAAGTCCAAGACTGTAGTGATGTACTGTACTGGTGGGATTAGATGCGAGAAGGCCTCGGCAGTGATGTTGAATGCGGGTTTTGAAGACGTGAAGCAACTCGAAGGAGGCATTCTGGGCTACTTCGAAGAATGTGGCGGCTCCAATTGGAATGGGGATTGCTTCGTTTTCGACCAACGTGTTGCCCTAGACTACAATTTAGCCGAGACCGATATCCAGATGTGCTTCAAGTGCCGTGAACCACTGTCTGTGGATGAACAGAACTCTGACCACTACGTCATCGGAGAGTATTGCCCCTATTGTGCGGCCATTCAGCATTGATCCGGAAACCGGACTAGGTCTTGGAACCGTCTGGTTCAAGTCTGACTACTTCTCGAACGAAGCATGAGGCCAGCCTCAATAGCCATGCTTGTGATTTTGGTTTCCTTTCCACTTTCTTCATCAAGCGTAGCCATCTCTGAATCGGGAGAAGACATCCCATGGTGGGAGGTTACCTCCATGGATTTGGATCGTGATGGTATTCACGATGCGATTTGGGTGGCAATTGAGAGCGAACTTCACGGTTGGGTAGACTCGGACGACACGATTAGCGTGATAGTTGACTTCGATCGCCAACCAACCGCCGAGGACCAGGAAATGCTAGAGCGAGAGGTCGACTTCCAAACACAATTCCGCTACCACCTGATTGATAGCATAGCTGGCAGGGTAGCAGTAGATGACATTGTCGAAATGTCTGATTTGCCAGGTGTCGTTCTCATCGAACTTGATGGGATTCTGACAATTCAGATGAATGATGTGAAGGATGTCCACGGAATACCGATGATCTGGGAGGATACTGGTTACACGGGCAAAGGGAGCGTCGTCTCCATCATCGATACCGGGATTGATTCAGAACACGTCGGACTTGACGATATGGATGATGATAATTCTACCAACGACTCCAAGGTCATTGCCTTCTACGACGCGGTGAACAATCCTGACAAGACCAACGGTACCGAGGTGAAGGCCTATGACGATCAGGGGCACGGTTCTCATTGTGCTGGCATTACAGCTGGTACCGGCGCCCCTACCTACGAGTACATCGGAGTCGCACCGAAGGCACAGTTGGTCGGAGTAAAGGTCCTCGATGAAGGGGGTTCGGGATCCTTTGCCACGGTGATGGCTGGAATGCAGTGGACAGTCGACAAGAGGCATGACTTCAACATCAGGGCTGCCAGCATGAGCTTGGGAGGTTTTGGGCTAATCGAGTGGACATCTAGCGAGGAGGAAAGCGTAAACAGGATGGCCAACGAGATGGTTAGGTCTGGCGTTGCTCTGTTCATTGCCGCCGGAAACTCCGCAGTAAGTGCTCAGATAGGAACCCCCGGTTCTGCCGAGGACGTGATTACTGTGGGCGCACTAGACAAGGACACTTCGATTGCTGTCTACTCCAGCCAGGGCCCTACTGAGGAGGGGAGGGTAAAACCCAACATTGCATTTGTTGGCTCCAGTGTCATGGCTCCAGAGGCAAACTCTGGCGATGGTTATGTGGGCTACTCCGGTACTAGCATGGCCACTCCTGGTGCGGCAGGACTAGCAGCTCTCATGTACCAGGCAAATCCGGATCTCTCACCATTTGACATACGGAACATCATGCAGGAGACATCCACATACCGGCAGTGCCACTACATGCTTGCCAATGAGCCCTGCGCAGAGGACTTGATTCCTAAGAACCGGCAGAACAATGTCTACGGCCACGGGCACGTCGAGGGCCTGCCAGCACTTCTCGAAGCAGCCAATTACATCTATTCCCTAAATACCGAACTCAACCTTAGCATAGACTCAGAAACATCCGAGGGAAATAGACTCCATCTTTCCTCGGGCCAGTCTTTCCAGATATTAGTAGAGGGTTCTCCAATGGAGGTCCAATGGAGGACATGGGATATGAGGGATAACTGGATGAGTCACCCAGATTTCTCTGAAGGGGATGCTATTTTCGAGATCAGCCACTCTATGCTAATAGATAGGCTACAGTATCTCCCAGGAAACCAGATTGAGGGCAACCAGACAGTGATGGTCCGTGCGATTCTTGGTGACGAGGCTTCCACAAATCTAGTCGCACATGTGTTTGTCTTAGGATCAGAACCAGAAAATGAGCGTTACCCAGGGAGTCAGAATGACAACTTGCTTGTATCGGGACTGTCCCTAGTTGTCGCTATCCTAATTTTGTTGCTTACACTAGCAGTAATGCGACTTAGACAGGAAAGAGTGGATGATGAGTCCGAATACATTACACACGCATCCGTCAGATTTGATGAGGACTAACCGTCACCGATACGTATTCTCGGGGAGGTGGAGGTATATTCTACGAATCTCGTTCGCAACTCTGCTTCCCGTGAGAGTCCTGCCCTTTCCTGTGTGAATTGCCCTAATTCTCCATCTCGAATCTGCGAAGTTAATGATTGAACCACACGAGAATAACCGATCGGGTTCGCATTCCAATTTCCCTGATTCACTGAATTCCCCACTGGTCATTGTGATGCCAACTACTGTCTTGTCAGATCTCGTTGCCCACATGGAGAAAATCTTAGATGCGCTGAGGATTTGTTCTGAACGTGAATCAGAATTGTCAATTCTTGTCACCATCCAAGTGATTTCTCGATGCTCGAACATGTCGCCAACGGAGATATTCTCGTCCTCGTCGACCTCAATTTCTACACTGAAACTGTCTCTCCCATCCGATAAGGTAGTATTCACCATTACTGGATTGGGGGGGCGAATTAGGATAATGTGGACTAGTGAGCACGAATCACATCTTGCCAATACATCCTCCCCCTTTCCCTTCTGAGTCCTCTTGATAATTGAATGCCCAGTAACTTCACCACAATCAGGGCACTCGGACAAAGCGCCTTCGTCATCATCCATGCATAATCGTGATGAGGCCGGGTATTCAACCCATCCTAGAGTATTATTGAAGTGCAAGCCTCGTCAGAGTAAAACGTGGACGGTGACGGTAATGGTACAGATCTGCCTCAGATGTCCGATTCTGATGTGATGAATCTCCTGCTCTCTGAGGACGTTGAGAGGAATCAGTCCGAACCCGATGTAGCATCCAGCATAGGGGAACAGATGCTGCACATGGATATCCCCCTGTTGCCCAGATCTGTGAGGGCTAGGATTCGGGACGTCTGCTCTAGAATAAAACCTAGTAACGCAGCTCTCGTAGGTGGCGGTATTGGCCATCTCTCCGCATGGCTCTTCGACCTATGGTCAACAAGTGATGATGACCGCCCAGAAAGGCAAGTAAACCCGCCAGAGGCTTTCAGAATAATAGAGCCCGGCACCAGATTTTGTGTGATAATTGATCGATTAATCAGGAGATACGAGGCAGAAGACTGGGCTCAAGTGGTTTCTATGACATGGCAAGAGGTATTTGCAGAGACTTTGTCCTCACGAGCCTCAAATGTTTCTATCCCTGAATCTGCTCTAAATTCCGTCCTCCCAATGCCCATGGACTTGATCCTAATCGACTTGCCGGAAGAGGAAAGAATTGCTGCTGCTGCTGCTGCATTCGACTTAGTAGCGCCAGGGGGGCTAGTACTTCTGCTGGAACCAACCGTTCCAACCGGTGATGTGGGTGATTTCTCCGAGGGGGGGGAACCAACTCCGGCCCAGCTGAAGGTGCAGTCATTCAATTCATGGATTGAACTCGTCAAAAGAATCAATGAGGCAGACTCTGTTGGTTTCACAGATCTGTCAGGCGGTACCATTGTGGCCTTTCTGAAGAATCATTAGTGCCCCATCACTATCCAAGTGAGAAATTAATCGGTCAATTCTGAGGTGTCCGTATCCATAGTGATCGTCATGCGAATCTTGACCCTCCCTCATTTGGGATGTCTGCGTTATTGCTTCCTTAACCGACTCGATCGATTGCCTTCCCGAAGAGTTCTCTCTCTGTAGGTCCGGATCCTCCTGCAGCAGAAGTGCTAGGGAACCACTTACCCATGCAGTGGCTGCTGAGGTGCCACTGGACCACCCCCACCATCCACTGTTCCCAACCTCGGAGGCCATCAGTACCGGGACCTCGTGACCGGGAGCTACAATCTCCGGTTTCTTGTCTGGATCATTTCTTGGTAGGATTGGATTTGGCCAAAGTCTTCCATCGTTGTCCCCCTCAGAACTGCCGGACCAGATTCCTCCTGCGCGAGTAATTCCACCAACGCATATCACGTCCTCAATCGAACCCGGAGAACCCACGTCCCCGTCATCGTCTTCGCCATCATTGCCCGCAGAAGCAATTACGAATACGCCTCTGTCCAACGCTTCGTCCACTGATTGCTCCAATTGATCGGTTGTGAATAATCCCGATCCGAAACTCTGTCCCCCTCCAAGGCTGAGGGAAATGATATCCGCTCCCTGTTGGACGCACCAGTCTACAGAATCGGCAACTGCACTTGCACTCCCTTGCCCCTCGTTGTCAATAGCCTTCGCTACTAGGAGGTCAACCCCGGTGGAAATCCCCTTCAATCCACCATCCGCCACAATAATGCCAGACATTGCTGTGCCGTGCCCCTCATCGTCATAGGGATCATCAATGCCATTCACTGAATCTCGCCACCCCTTCAATTCGAGACTTCTTAGATCGGGATGGCTGAGGTCTATTCCAGAGTCAACAACGCAAAGAACAACCCCTTTGCCATCAAGTCCAGATAGCGAGTGGTCATTTGCCCCTACAAGATTCCGATATTCCGTTTCCCATGAGGACAGAGCCGATGACGGCCTTTCGATAACCAGATCCTGACCTTTCCATAGGTAGAGCAGTGCAATCGACGAAGCCACTACAACTAGAAGTGATAGGCTGATAGCGACAATGGTTCCAGCAGCATCGTCCTTCTTCGAGACATCTTCGAAATCGCTGCCCTCAGCATCCTGAAATTCGTTAGTCGAATCCTTCACCAAGCCTCAACCCTTCCAAAGTGACTTCCCACTGGGGTGTTGGAACCACAGTTTGTGCACACCACCCTAGATGGAATTCTTGCTCCGCATTTCTCGCATCCCGACCCAGTCACGCCTTTTCCAGAGCAGTCATCCGATTCACAGGGGATGCTGATTTCTCCAGTCATTTCCTGAATCGCGGTGGTGTTTTGGTTACAAACCGGGCATTTCCCCTGTTCTGATTTCTTGGGCTCAAACACTTCTCCCGAAACCTCTCGTGCTCTGGATGATTGAATCCTTACTTCAGTTGCCCCAAGCATGAATTCGGGTAACCAGACAATTTCAAGTAGCAGAAATGTGGCGATTATCCCAGTAAAAAGATGAAGTATGGATAAGGAATAGTTGAAGTCCAAATCACCAGGACTCGGGGCTACGGAATGAGTGCTGCCCCAGAAGCTGATGTTCAGAAAAATAATCCATACTGCAATCCCAAGACTCCAAGCAAGGAGACTGTGGTCCCTCCAAGCCCTTTCAATGACTCTAGGATCGGGGTGGGAATGCTTTCTCTGCACATGTATGTCCCTAGTCTCGACCACTGCTCTCCTAACTACAAAAATCGATAGAAAGAGCATCACTAGGTTTGAAACCATGACCCAAATCCATCCGACAATTCCTGATTCCCATGGGAAAGCAGGGTTATCTGCGTGTGTTTTGATGTAGCCAAACTGGATAAAACCCATCCCAATCAATAGATAGACCATGTTTTCCCTCATTATTGGATAGCTATTCCAAAGCATCACAACGAATGAAACCCAGCAAATTAACGAAAGAAGGGCCAGTATTAGGGCTAGGTCCTCCATGTGCAAGAAACCACTCTTTTCGCCACCTAGGATCCCCCATCTGTTGTAGTCGCCACCACTGGAAATCTCGCCAACTCCAAGATCCCATGTGCCAAGGAAGAACCCTGCAATGAATAAACTGACAATTATCCCTTCCTTGGCCCCCCAGTATTTTCTGACTAGGAAAGTATTGTACTTTACTTCAGATAATAGCGCATCTACAAAACCCAACCTATTGTCTACTTGGGAGAACATTTTGCCGACCGGGTAATCACTCAACCTATCCACCAGGCGTTCTTCGCTAACCTCCGAATCGCCCTCTCCCGCCTGCACCATGTTCTTGTGAGGCCATTGGCATTGAATAAGAAACTCGTCCCTAGAGTAATACGATTGACATCAATTGGAAAGATATTGGCGCCGAGGGCGAGATTTGAACTCGCGCGGGAAAAATCCCACGGGCTTTCCAGGCCCGCGCAATACCGGGCTATGCGACCTCGGCTACTGGGGCGCACCGACCCATTAGTTTTCACACTGACGTTGGTAGAAGCCTGCTCCTTGGTAGTCGCCACGATTAAACCGCCCCCTTCGGTCGTCGCCGCGCTGCCACTGTGGCTTAGAGGTATAGCGTCGCCTTGGTAAGGCGAAGGTCGGGGGTTCAATTCCCCCCAGTGGCTCCATCCAAAAGTCCCTTTTCTTAGAGTTACGTAGATTGGTTCATAACTGACATAATCCACAGCATGAGCATGCCCAGTGAACGCGCAAGACTTGCTATTGTCATGACCCTACTAATGATGCTGTCCCCAATATCATACGCAGGTGTATCTAATTGGTCCGGACCCTCGATAATCAATAGCCAAGGAAGCCCTACGGTAGTGGACGGATTCACAGTACCTACGAACTCTACAATAATGGATGGATGGGTCCACGTAACTAATTCGCCACTCCCTTCTTCTTCAGATTCAGGAATTACCTGGGATGGGGATAATTTCGCCGCTGGAAACCTAGTTGGGGTCGAGGTGAATGATGAAGGCGAGTTGATCCTCAAGGACGACGGCACTCGCTCCAATGTGAGCACATTCGACGTAGGGGAGATCGAAGTTACTCTAAATTCTGCATACCAGTATTCTCCAGGATGGCGTAGGGTCTTCGAAAAATCCTCATCCTCAAACCTTTCAGACTGTGGAGGCTCAGCCGGGGACTACGTAAATCATGGACTCGATAACAACTTTGATCAGGTCCTGAATGACGATGAAATCCTCGAATCGATATTCTACTGCGAGACATTTGCAAATGGTGATACCATCACTTCCCTATCAATAGACGACCCAGGGGATGGGTACACTTCTGGGAATCTATCTGCAACTGGAGGGGGTGGGTCAGGATTCTCGGGGTCATATACGGTGAGTTCCGGCATAGAGAGCATCACAATCAATGATGGAGGTTCAGGTTTTGATACTACTGATCAGGTTATGATACAGTGTCAGTGCGATGGTTCTGGGGTCGAAGCATCGGTTGGGTCGGTCGACTCCAGCGGAACAATCACATCAATCACCATTGACTCTCCTGGGTCTGGATATCAATCATCAGACGTTATTGCCGTTGGAGTGGCAAATGGAACCGGGGAGTCTCTTTCGGCAAATGTCTACTCTACTGGAGTCGTTCACTCTACAGAGGTAACGGATGGGGGTGCCAACTACACTTCTTCACCCACGATAGTAATCAGCGACTCAAGCGGGACTGGGGG
>CBFIAW010000054.1:0-7455 GCA_965660655.1 Candidatus Thalassarchaeaceae archaeon
CCAACTGGAGCACCGACCCGTCGCAAACCGAGAGCGTGCGCGAGCCGGGTGCACGCTAAGCGGAAGAAACCCGCTGATCTGGGTTCAAATCCCAGTGCCCCCACCACTTTACTGTCCCTGCGAAGCGTATCCCCGGCACTCCAATTTCGGTTGGATTGAAGACATACGCATGTTCGCATGGAGTCGATGAACAGGTCCCCGATTGCCTTGGCTCTGGTTGCCTTGCTGATATCTCCCCTTTCTGGAAGCATCGCTGCATCGAGTTCGGGGGCCACCGTTGAAACAAATTACCTAACAGGCCCACAGTTAATTGGCCACGGACAAAGTACTGAAGTCCCGGAGCAGGGCGAAATATGGTGGGATCCCAATGTAAAATGGTGGGATGTTTCGACCCTTGACCAAGACAGGGATGGCGTCCACGACTCAATTCAGACCGCCTCCGGGCCGGTAAACATCGGGCTCTCATTTTCTCGTGAATTCTCCGGCGAAGATAGGAAGACGCTGGAATCAATGGGGTTCGACATCCATCTTGAGTTGCCCATAGTTGATGCTGTTCTCCTCGGCGATGTTGACTCTTCTCAGATCCCTGTGCTCGCAGGAATAGACGGGGTGGCAATGGTCGAGAGGTACGGCTCGGTTACATTCTATGGGGATGTGCAGACCCCTGCCGTGAAGGCCAGCAACTCCTCCGATTACCCCATTGGAGCATGGGACCTCGGACTATCGGGCAAGGGAATTAATATCGCAATGGTCGATACTGGCGTGGATAACGAGCACCCCGGTCTGGAAGGGAAGTTTGTGTCTGGATACGATGCTGTCTGCTATTTGCACAGCGATCCCCAATGTGTCCTTGCCGGTGGACGGGCGGAGGACGGCTCCTTCGATCCGGACGATGGGAATCAACATGGCACAGCGTGCATGGGTATGGCTAGTGCAACTGGGCTGGAGGCTGATGGGACGCAATCTTCCTTCTATGGCTCCGCGCCAGATGCAGGTCTAGTGGATGTTCGGATAGGTACTGATGTTGGGGCGGGCCCCTTCGAGAACTACTTGCTTGAACAGGAGGCCTATGAGTCCGCTATGAACGGCCTCCAGTGGATCATTGACCACAAGGATGACGCATGGCCTGGTGTCGACGAGGAGAGCCACGGGATCGACATCATCTCTCTTTCATGGGGGATCACCAGTCACGAAGGCGGGGGCTCTGACGGATCAGACATGCATAGCCGAATATTGGATGAGGCAATGGAGGCCGGTATCGTGGTGTCCAACGCTGCTGGTAACGATGGCGAGGAAAATGACGGCCTTTCCGGGATGAGCTCTTCTTCTCTCTCCATTACCGTTGCTGCGACAGATGACAAGAATACAGTCGACCGGGCAGATGACGAGATCGCCGGCTACTCTTCCAGAGGCCCTAGGAAGGACAATGGTGACGGGAACCCGGTCAATGAACTGATTCCTGAGATTAGTGCGCCTGGGTCCAACATCATCCAGGCGGAGGGTTGCGTCAGCAGTGGTACTTGCAACAATTTCATCGGGGGAGATGCATCCCAGAATACCTACACTGGAAGGGGAAGCGGAACCTCATACGCCACCCCTTCTGTGAGCGGAGTGATTGCTTTGGTTTTGGAAGCCAACTCTAACCTGGCACCACTACAGGTCAAGGAGATTCTGAAGCATACCTCAGAGCTTAGGGGCGAGCCAAGTGCACCTGAAGTAGACCCATACTGGAACCGAGAATTCGGATATGGGATGGTAGATGCATTGGCAGCCGTCGAACTCGCAATCTTCCTCCATGGATCCGGGCAATCTCAGTCAATTAATCCGGAACTACAGAACCACGGACTTAACTTCACTCAGGACGAGATAATCAACATTACAGGGCATGCTTGGGGACAATCTGGGTCAATCGAAAGCGTCGAATTCAGAATTGGTGAAGGAATCTGGCAAGAGGCAACATACTCGGAAACAATAGGGGAAATCGGAGCGCTGACACCGTTCCTTTGGCATGTTCTTCTAGATCCGGATAAACTATCAAGTGGTAATCACACTATAGAAGTCCATGCTGTTTCTGGAGGCTTCCACTCCCTGCCAGTATTCTACGAAGTTGCAGGATCTGGCTCAGATTCATCAGCCAATGGCATACCATCTTCGGTGATTGGCCTTGTCGCACTAGTCGCTCTAGCCTGGGTCGGATCACTGGTCCTTATTAGATTCCGGTCGGATGAACAGATTGAGGGAATGATGACTTCTTTCATGAGTCGTAAGAAACAAGTTATCGACGCTGAGATAATCGAATAATAAGACTCTGAATTGGAAATCGGAGCATCCCGAGCCGCCTTGTTAAAATCCTAGAACAGAAGTCCGCGGGTCATGGTGAGATTCTCCGACCGTTCGAACAGCATTCGTCCAACGGGCGTAAGGCGTATGTTCGACATGGCAGGTGACGATGCGGTGCAATTCGGCCTGGGAGAACCAGACTTCCAACCCCCCGACATAGCTATCGAAGCTTTCACCAATGCAATGAGGGATGGCAGGAACAAGTACACAACTACCGCGGGACTTCCAGAACTACGTGAAAAAATTGCAGAAATGTGGCATCATCGAATCCCCACTCTGGATGGATCCAATGTCTGCATTACAATGAGTGGGACTAATGCTTTGCTTGACATATTCCTAGCAATTGTAAATCCTGGTGATAAGGTGATGATCCCGGAGCCATACTTCCCCCTCTATCCTCCTGATGTGGTTATCTGCGGAGGGGAGCCATCCTTCTATCCATGCAAATTCGAGAATGGCTTCGTTCCGTCCATCTCGGATCTTCAGGATATCGTGGATGAGAAAACGGTCGCAATACTATACAACTTCCCAAGCAACCCAACCGGAGGAAATGTGAATGAGGAGCAAAGGGACGAACTGGTTGAATTCGCAAGGGAAAATGACCTGTGGCTGATTACAGATGAGGTTTACGACCGAATAGTGTACGACTCCCCCCATGTTTCCTTCCTAGGGGCTGGTTATGACAAACTGGTCATGGTCCAATCATTTTCCAAGACCTTTGCCATGACTGGGTGGAGGATCGGGTATCTACTCTCTCCCGATCCCGAATTTATGGTCGAGTTGACCAAGATGCAATACTACGTAACCGCCTGTTCCAACGATGCTATGCAGCACGCAGTACTAGAGGCATTAGAGAAATACCCAAATTACCCCGAAGAGATGTGCGCCGAGTTCCAGACTCGTCGAGACTTGATTTGCGAGAGGTTGAATTCCATGCCCGGGGTCTCGTGTCACACGCCAACCGGCGCATTCTACGTCTTCCCTAAGGTAGAGATTCCTGGAATGAATAGTGAGGAAATAGCCCTCAAGCTCCTTGAAGGTGGGGTACTTTGCTCCCCAGGGACTGCATTTGGTGATGCGGGTGAGGGCCATCTCAGATTCGCATACACAATTGGCAGGGAAGACATTTCCAAGGGTATGGACAGAGTGGAAAGAGTCCTGAGAGAGCTAAGGAGCTGATTGCGCCCTCACTCGGTGACTAGTCGTCCTTGAACAGATTGAAGGGCATGTCAATCATCTCGCTACCTTCAGTTTCACCGTCGTTTGCTTCATGAATCTCCTCTTCGGGGTTCATTATTTCTTCTTCCGCATCGGAATTGTGGGCATCACCTCCCTCGCCTAACTCCTTCGTCCTGAGGGACTCAAGTTTCTCCTCTTGTCCGAACATCCAATCAGGCATTGACTGAGAGCCACCTAGGACTGAAATCGTCGTGAAGGTGGCCATGGGTAGGACGGAAATCGCCACTATGAAATCTAGGATCGCAGTTTCAGGCATTTCCGCATCCGGAGCAATCATCTCGAGGACAATCTTCTCTAGTTGCATCTCATGCCATTGTTCGTAGTTCACGTTGAGAACATCGAGAGAGAAGAGAAGCACTAGTCTGGCGACAAGCCAATAGAGAAAGATTGGCAGAATCCAGGATAGTCTGGATACTCTCCAAACCACATTCCTGAACATCGCTGCTATTCCGACTAGGTGCCATGACACAAGAGGGTGAACTCTAACTGCTATCCATAGGGCAACCAGGTAACCTGCCATCCCTAGGTCGAAAGCCCTACTGGGCCTAACAACGGAATCAGGTATCCCTTCCATGATGACAAGTGGGACTGCTATTAGGATGACCTGCATAGGGACCGCAAGGAGTTGAAGCCCGCCATGTATTGCCATGAGGTCGAAACCATCGTCCTTATTCTTCGAGTGGACTAGTTTGGCCATCTTCCCATAGGGTGTTCCTTGCAGATGCAGTCTTGCCCTGTCCACCAACTCGGGATCCCCTGTTCTGGGACTCAATCTGAGAAAGGGCAAGACTCCTCCCTGATTGGCGACGAAGAAGGGCCTGAAGCCACCAAAAACAAGTGCCAATGCTATGGAGATACCGCCATAAGAAAGTCCGGCAGTCACAACCCAGTGAATCAACTCGGTCCGAACGCTTACTTGCGCTGCTTCATAGTCGACATGAATCAGATATGTAAGGGAGAAGAGGATGATAGGGGCCATTGTGATTTGTAAAACCACTAACAGAGCAAGGGACAACTGTTTGGCAACTTTTCCCCTCTCAACCATATCTACTACGGTCCTGCATCGCACCATAAGCACTTCATTCGAAGTAGACATGAAGAGACTCGTTAGAGTACAGAATCCGTTCCACCGGCTAATATCTCAATCGAACCACAGTCCCCAACCTTCTTACACGATTTAACTCCGCAATTTGGTGTCAATGAGTTCGATTCGTGCACTCCTCCTTTCTTCTCTGCTAATCGCGGTGAGCCTTTCCCATGTCGCAATTCAGACTCCCGAGACTCCTTCTAGGCAATCAGAGGTAGGCCCTAGGAACAACCCTGTCGACTTCGAAGTAACTGGAATTGAGCTTGGTAACTCAAGCTATTCGCCAAGGGTCTGGGACCAGCCCGACTCCAGCACCCTGGAGTACATGACCAAGGGCGAATCGATCCAAGTCAATGTCACATTCCGTCAAGTGGGAGTCGATCCCTCGCCGGTAACTGCAGACGCCAAACTAGAGATTTGGCACCCCATTGGGACAATTCTACAAGAATGGACATTCAATATCACACTGGCAGCTGGCCAGTCTATTCGGATGCCATTCGTATGGACGCCATCATTAGCCCACAGCACACTCAGCGACGATGGGTGGCTAACTGGTGGGGTTACGATTAGAGGTATTGTCGATGCGGGAATCGGAATCGACGGCGACGACTCAAATGACATCCTAGACAGGGACGTCCCCATCGCCTTCTGGTACGATCCAATGGAGAATGGTTTCTGCAACGACGAGGCCAATGAAGGAAAGTACTGCACCAACAACGCAGTTCCCTTCGGAGAACCGACATGGTTCGCCGCAGGATACACCGATGGCTACCAACCCGACACAAACAACTTTCCAACAGGCACATGGAGAATGGAGAACCTTTCCAGCGCCACCGGAGATTGGCATTGGAAGGTTTCTGGGGACAATGACAACTACGCTTCCAACCGTTACGACAGACTGAGATGGGCATGGCAACGATACAATTCGAACGACGGTTGCTCCGATCAGGTCTTCGATGAAAGCCATGGCCTCGGCTATGGCGAGCATGACCCGATTGTGTCCTCGATACACGGGGCAAACCTCTGTCTGGTCAAGGTGAATAGCCCACTCCTATACTCGATACAGATTGCAACTGACGCTTGGGGGACAATGGGCGCAGGTGACACTATCATGCTCGAGACCAACTCCGGGGCAGGGGGTGGCGTAGAGTATCTGAACTACTCTGCCAGAAACCTCTCCTCATCAGAGGGAGACTGGTCTAGACTAGTTTGGAATGCAACGGGAATGCACCAGAATGAGGGCTTCACGTTATCTTTCCTGTTCCGATCCAACTCATCCTTTGCCGATGAGGGTGTACACATCGACTCATTCATCATCTTCGCTATAGAACGCGGGGATGAGTACACATTGGACGCCCAATGCGATTTCCCAGACAACTTCGGTGGTTCTACTGTATACGACCCCGATTCCGAGGGGGGCAATACGATTCTTGTCGAAGCAGCCGATCCAGACCCTCCCTCACTTCACTGCCGAATATTCAACAAGGGCTACATCGACACCACCCTCAGATTCTTCACAGAGGTCTCCAACAGCTCTTGGATGTCCCAATTCCCCCTTAGGATTGATTCGAACAACTTCAATGACCACGATAATGAGGTTAAGACAAATACCATCAAGGCGAGAACATACACCCATGCATGGTTTAACCTAACGATTCCAGATGGCGCCCCCGTCCAGGATCTGTTCTGGTACACTTGGATCAATGATGGGATCATGGGCTTCCAAGACACGAAGTATTTCGTCGAACTCCCTGTTAGTGTAGAGTCAACCTACAGGATGACTCTGATCCAGGAGACTCCCGCCAATCCCGCAGCGACGATATTGCCAGGGGGCAAAGCAAACATCACGATGGATCTGAAGAACACCGGTAACCAGTACTCTTCGTGGAGCCTCGGAGGTCTATTCTCGGACTCACAACTATCCTCTGACAACCTGAAGTGGTACGAGATCGGAGGTGACGAGGTCTCGATAATCAACATGACTCCGGTGGAAGAGGTCTCACTGCACGTCGAGGTCATTATTCCGGAGGGGATGGAGCCTGGGACATATGAGTTGACCCTTCTCGCAAATCCCCGTCTCCCCAACACATTCCAAGCTTCATCGAAGATTTACATCGAGGTCCCTGTGTATCATGACTTGGCTATCGCCCCAGTGAAGAATGCGATGCTCGCTCCCGCGGATGGACAATTGCGCACAGTCCAGGTCTTCCTGTTCAACTATGGGAACACTGAGGACACCTTCGACATCAGGGTGGAAACGGATAACTGGAGGCTAGAAGCCGACATGAGTTCGGATGAAGTAACCTTGGAGGCCAACGGTGGACAGATCACCCTATCGCTCCTCCTCCCAATGCCTAAAGGGGTGGATAACGGAACATACCGCGTTTCCATAATCGGGACGAGTCAGATGAATCCTAGCTACCAGTCTGTTTCCAACTTTTACCTCACCGTTCCAAAGACATACCTTGTGGAAGTCGAAGACAGGGACCTATCCCAAGAGGTCTTCGCAGCCGGAACCGACCCTCGAACCCTCAAGTGGAAGATTTCCAACACGGGCAACGAGGACGACTCCTACAGAATAGAACTGGATTTCCCATCTGACGTTTCCGCCTTTGTGGCAGGACTTTCCAATGGGAAGACGCCGTACATAGCACCTGGGGAGGATTACAATCTGAGTGTCAGCTACTCCTTCGCCGAAGGGGTCGAGGGTCCCAGAATAATCAAACTCAAGGCCACTAGCACCGAATCTGGCAACAGTGCAGAGGGAGAGGCAAGGTTCGAGGTCGGGA
>CBFIAW010000055.1:0-6806 GCA_965660655.1 Candidatus Thalassarchaeaceae archaeon
CATGGGGAGAAACCGAGCACGCCAGCCTACTGGTGCCCGCAGTGGTTCTTGTCGGCATCACAGCCACTGATCGCAGTCTCTCGAAGCGAATGATTGAGAACGGGTCAGGAGCGGTAGTGGCAGCGGTCTTATTCTGTCAGATTATCGCCGCCGACGAGACGCAGTTCGTCATCGCAGGGCAGACGATTTCCCAACACCCATTCGGACTGACCTTCTGGCTCTGGGTGGCCCTGCTCGTGGGCTGGTTCGCCGCGACCACGATGCAGAGGACACCTGCGATGCCTGTCGGACTTGCCCTGGCACTGGCCTTGCTCTCCGACGAGGCGGCAATGGTCGCATGGTTCGTGGGGATCTCCGCCTTCGTCTACCTGGAGACTCGACCACAGGCTAGGGATTGGGTCGTCAGAGCCACATACGTTGCCATGGTGGTTTCATGGACCGTTTCCTCATTCATCGGAGCGAGCAGAGAGGGCAATATCATCGAAATCGGAGGTTTCTCCTTGGGTATCGTCGATGGACTCTCCCTAGTCCTGTTCCCAGCTGTATTGGCTCTAGGGATTTGGGCCCAATTAAGAGGGAGACTGAGGTTCTACGAGGGCCCCTCAGTCCTCCTCTTGCTAGCATCCTTCAATGTAGATTTGATAGAGGAGGCACACCTACTATTCGTAGTCATCATTTCAATTTCTGTCCTTTATCAAATGAACTCGTTCCTGAGGCTCAGAACCGAAAGGGATGATGGACTCCTGAATTGGGGGACGGAATTTGCGTATCTGACATTGATGGTGTCGCCACTGGCTCTGTCAATTTTCTTCTCATCTTTCGAGACGATTGAGCAGGACGTCGTTGCTAGGGGGCTCCCGTTAATTGCCGCAGTATCCCTCTTCACAGTTTGCCATAGATGGAGGATTGCAAATGAGAGTCTGTCCTTGAGGCCCGAGATGGCAGTCATGCTCTTCCTGATACTAGTTTTCCTAATGCTCAACATCGAAGTCACTCCCGCCGAGTCAGTCAGGTTGACTCTTGCATGCTCTGCCCTATCGGTGGCACTTCTTGCATTCGAAGGGGGTGCCGCATTTCGCACTACGCCGCTGGAGAGGCTGGTTGGAATCTCCTACCTCTCTATAGTCTCCCTGATCACTGCTTTGATAATGGCATTCGAGGATGCTGACGTCTTGGCAAGATCAGCGAGGGATCTCTTGATCATCTCAGCACCCGCTCTAGTCAATTTCCGTCTGAAGACCCTGGTGGACCTCTCTCAGGAGGCACGCAACTTCGGAACCCTAACCCTGTTGGTTCTGCTGATGATTGGGATGACGGATTCTTCCGGTGGGTTACTCGCCATCCCCGTTTTCGGTATCGCGGTTCAGAGAGCAGCTAAGCATGTTTCGACTCCCATACTGGCCTCTCTTCCAGTCTTCGCCATTTTGTATGCATCCTTCTTCGAGTGGAGCCATGACCCAGAGGGTGACATTCTCTGGCCACTCATGTCAGGGTTGTCATATCTAGGGGACACAACCGATATGCTATCCTTCGATACCCCTCGCTGGGCATCCATCCTCCTGTTCTCGATCCCAGCAGTAGTTGCGTTCTACCTTCCCTCCGAGAGGGAGCGTGAGGATGGATCACGATATGGCCCCGAGCAGCTCTTCGGACCCGCTTTGGCCTTGCTTCTGGCCTTCGCCTTCCTCCTCCCTGACACCAGAACGGCACCGATCATGATCGTGGCAGTACTCTCCTTCGGGGCTTGGAAGAAGGGAGTCGTGCAATGGTTCTGGGTCTCCCCAATCGCATGGTTCTGGGCATCGTCGCAGCTTATCGAGTACATCAATTGGGGGTCGGGCGTAGATTCGTCGGGAGCAATCGACCCTCACTTCGCTCAGGTCATCGGGGGCTTGTCCGGACTAATCCAGTACATCCTCTACGAGAAGGGTGTGCTGTTGCAGAACTCCCATAGGGATGAGTCACTGGATCAACGGACCTATGACTACCTTGGTTCGGCATCACGCGGGTACGGGTACGTCTTCTTCCTCTTTTCAGGCGGCATCACCGGTGCCCTGCCGTTCCTCGCGGCCTTGATTGCAGGTTGGGACGGTCTTCGGAACGGCATCCCAATGATGCTCCACTGTTCCGTCTTCGTACAGGCAGTGACGCTTTGGTTTTGGGTGGATGGTGACTTCGGCATCCACCCGGACAACGCACTGCTCTGGCCGATAATTGCCGGTTTGGCCATGGTATATCTCTCATGGTCGGGGAAGGACCCCTATGGCTCCGACATCAAGGCCATGGTCACAGTTATCCCCGAGCAATCTGAAGGCGACTCCTTCGACATGGAGAAGAACTTCGGCCTGTTCGGCTCCGCTTTCTTCCTCGTTGCGATGCTGCCCTACTCTGGATATATAGAATTGGAATTTGTATTCGGACTTTCGATCGTCGTAATATCGCTCCATCACGTGGTCGTGGGATTCAGCCGCGACCATGGTTGGAGGAGGATGATCAGCCTTGTCGGCATGCCATCGGGACTGATTTACACTGGTTACGAAAAAGACGGACTTACTCTGGTCGTAATGCTCTTCCTAGCTGCCTTGACCCTTATCGGCCAGGCGGTGCTCTATGCCTCCAGAGGCGGGCTAGAGATAGGCAGTACCATCGAAGGAGCCAAACCATTCGTCTCTGAAGTCGGCGTACCCGACTCCGAGTCAGGGGAGAAACCGTCCGATGAAAGAGACATTCCCGAGCGGGAATCATCGGAATTGCCTGACGATCATGATGCTGCTCGTCAAGAGGAGGAAGAAGCCCCGTTCAAACCGAAAACCGTTGAAACTCGCAAACCTTCCCCACTATTCGCATCGAACGAAGCCCCCTTCGGCATCCGATTGGACCCCCCCCTGGTCTCCAACCTCAGGGCCATGATAGTAGCGAACAATTCCGTCGACTTCAGCAAGTGGTCACCCGTTCTGGGAATAAGTGCCAACGGAGCAATAGTGCTGAATTGGGAAAAGACTGGCATAGAGGAAGAGTGAGGAAGGGCCTCTTAGAGGGCCCTATCGCCCTATCCTGGGCACAGGATTACTCTTCTTCTGCGTCGCCGATCTTCCTGACGTTGACCGCATTCGGGCCCTTATCACTTTCACCAACTTCAAACTCAACCAAGTCTCCCTCGCCTATTCTTCCGTTTACTTCGGTTGTATGAACGAAGAGGTCATCACCATCTTCCCGTCCAATGAACCCAAATCCTTTCACATAGTTGAACCACTTCACAGTTCCTG
The DNA here is from genome assembly GCA_965660655.1 of Candidatus Thalassarchaeaceae archaeon. GTDB lineage: Archaea > Thermoplasmatota > Poseidoniia > Poseidoniales > Thalassarchaeaceae > UBA36. The sequence goes on from CBFIAW010000055.1 coordinate 3,267, forward strand.
TCGCCATGAACCCACGGCCCCAAAACAGGTTATTGAACTAGACTGCTGATTGGGGTCACTGAAGCTAGAACACGTCATCTTCGTCTGAAGACTCGTCAATTGCTATCATTCCACTGGATTTACTGGCCTTGCCCTCGGTCTGGGCCTTCTTGGCAGGTGCCTTCGCAGGTGCCTTCTTGGGTGGATTTTCCAATTCGCTGGTTAGCTGGGACTTCCTAGCCGCCGCAGCCTCCTCCTCCCTCCTCTTCAGTTCCTCCGGGTCAATGCCTTGCTGGGCTGCCAACTTTGCTCTCCTCTCGTCACGAGCCCTGATCTCTAGCAGGCGCTGCCTCGCTTTGTCATAGTGCTGGAGCATGTACATTGCATCATGCTCCAGGAGCGGCGAGTCCGATATTATCGTGATGTCCATCCAGTCGCCTTCCTCCGCGAGATACTCCGCGAACGGCTCGAACTTCAAGTCAGACTTCTTGATCTGGGTGTAGTGGAGTGCGTTCCCCATCCTGTGCTCGACTCCTGCGAAGTGACAGTAGAATGTGGATCCACCATAGGTTTCTCTGGCCTGGTCGAATAGCTCTGCGTAGTCTTCGCTTGTCCTGAGCCTGCCATGGCCCCGGGCGTGAATGTGGCCCATGTTCAGCACGGGTACAGTCCCTTCTACGTGGTTGCAGACTTCTAGGACCTCCTCTACTGTCCCCCAAAGCTCCTGTCTCCCGGAGGTCTCAATCCCAACTAGGGAAGGCTCCGACTCGTGGACCCATGGGAATGCAGCGTAATCCTCTTCCTCCTCTTCGTCCCCCCAGACCTCTCTGACCCTCTCGACTACTCCCGACATGACGTTCGCGACCTGTTCGTTTGCCTCAGGACCCGGATCATACTCCCCATATGGGCCTACATGGAATGTAAGGTGCCTCGCGTTGACTATCTTCCCAGCTTGAAGGCTCGTTTCCATCTTCGAGAGGGTCCTGTTCCTCTCCCTTTTGCTCCCAAGAAGCTCCGCGTAGTAGGGCCCGTGCATATTCATCTCGAAGTCAGACTTCCAAGATAGGATCCCCGCTTGCCAGTATTGATCGAAGTGTTGAGGTTGGATGGTTCGCACAGTCTGCACCTCCATTGCATCCAGTCCCAACACCGTGATGTCATCCATCCCCTCAACAATGGTACGGCCCTTGCAAGAGAGGGGAACTCCTGCAGGCCCTAGTTTGAGTGGCATCCCTTTGGCCTCGCGGGTCCGGCCGAAAGGGTGCCCCTTCAAAAGGGGTTTCAGGTGGTAACTTCGCCGGAAGTAGGATTAGCCTTGGTAGGACCGGGCCGCAGATGCGATTCCAGACGCACCAGGACCCGATTCCGGTAGCCTGCAAAGGAATCCTGCGAGCCATCTCTCCAAACCCATTCTCTCTTCTACTTTCACAATCTCGTGCCCAAGCGAGTGATAAACATGTGCGACCCCTTCCTCCGGGTCGAACGAGCAGACTATTGGAACGAGACTTCTGCGTCTGATCTCATCCAGTAGGAGTTCTTCTTCCGTTCCTTCCAGCTCTGACAGGGCCTTCATTACCTCAGGATCGATGAATAGGAGGTGGATTTGCCTGATTCGTTCTACGACCGACCCCCATGCCTCATCTAGGCGATTCGAGTCTTCGGGCATATCGATGACCATAGTCGTCTTGCAACCCTCCAGCTCTGCGAATGTCAGGGATGATCCCCATGCCCATTTCATCGAATCTCCATCGAGAGGGCCAGAAGACGATAGTACGAGCCAATGACTCGACTCAAGCATCCCTCTCCAGTCTATCATCCCCTGGTCGAATTCCCTTATCTCGCTACGATCGATGATGAATTGGGCATCCGCCCCAATCTCAAGGGAAGCCTCGACGACGGCGGAAGCAATGTCACTTCTGTCTTGGCGGCCTAGTCCCACCATCCTCACAGGGGCCTGGGTCATGAAGCCCCCTCTACATGTCCGTGAAGAGGGTTGTCTATTCCAACTTCCATCTCAGGAGGGCGATTGCACCACCCATTCCTTGAAGCTGTTTGCCCGCATCGTGCTCTGTCGAAGCTTGAATCACCTTCCCACTAGAACTCTCGACTGCTTCCACTATTGGCTCCCAGTCGAAGCGGCCATCTTCTGTTCGCAAGAGTCCCGCCTCTATGACCAATGTCTCGACAGCACCCTGTGCTGCAGCATCGGACACCGCCCCCATCCCATAGGTGACAGCACCATCCGTCGAGACTCTCTTCAAGCACTCCTCTATCGCTTTGACCTGTTCCACGATTGCGTGCTCTCCTAGGAGTGAGTCGGCCAAACCCTCTGCTAGTACCTCGTTCGCAGCAGACCTCCCGCCTATCGTTGTCGGCGCATTGACGATCTTGTTCTGCGCCCCCAACCCCCTCAGTAGGGATTCGAAGCCCTCCCTCGCCATCCCCGGTCCGCAGAGAATCAGAGGCATCTCATCTGGGAAGACCATCTTGGTTTCCTTGGCAACCTTCTCGAAGAACTCATTCCGAACTGCAGTTGAGTCTCCTGTCCTCTTCCCCCCACCTCGCAAGTTGAACTGCGACACGTCACGAATCCCATGGACGGCTACTTCGAAGATCAGGACCTCGTCGTTCTCGACAACAACTAGCCCGGAACGGGCTTTTCTTCCCGAGGAGATCGCCTCTTTGATCAAAGCAGAATCGACTCTGGACAAACCTCCTTCCCGAGTCAACTCGATCTCATCACCCGAGGAAATGACATGAGTGTGGTGGCTGCCGATGTCGAGCTTCGCCTCCTTGATCACCCCATGCACCCTGAGGTTGTCGGTGAATGGCTGGAAAGCCGTCTCCGAGGATTCTAGGACAATCCACATGGGCTTCCTCTCAGCGCTCTTCGCCCTCCCGTCCTCCTTGGTCCCGGTCGTCGAGTCCCTTCGATGGGACAGCATCCCCACCAGGCAACCTGTGCCGCATACCTGGGATAGCACCCACAGGTCATCCTCGCTCTCGATCCTCAGCCTCAGACCCTCGTCCAGCCTCTTGACGCGACGCATTGCCCTTACCCCCGGCACTCTCGGTGACGGGGCGCTCTTGAAACCTTCATCGGCAATAACCTCGGGCGAGAGCCATGAGTAGCCCGGCATTCTGGGGTATAGCAGGGAGCCCAATCTCCCATTCGCTAACGCCCAGGCTCTTCTCGATAGTCGGTGCTTACCTGGGGATGGAGCCGTCTAAGCAGGTCTTCCTCGAGGCAACAAACATTTCCGAGTTCCAGTCACAGGTGTCTTCTCTAGAGGGGGATTTGTGGTTGTCGTGCACCGCTCCACTGAAGTACTCGCCACAGGAAAGACTCGGTGTCAAGGGACCCGAGGGGGTCAATGCGATCAACCAACTGAGGAGGTCCGAGGGGAAGTGGTCGGGGACTAGCACAGATGGCCTAGGTTTCGTCTCAGCCTGCAGGCATATCGGGATTGACCCAAATGGGTCGGTGCTCAGAATGAGGGGCGGTGGCTCAGCAGCACGCTCAATCGCGGCCGCTTGGTCGTCGCATGGCGGTTCGATAAT
>CBFIAW010000056.1:0-6363 GCA_965660655.1 Candidatus Thalassarchaeaceae archaeon
ACCTTCGATTGGTCCATGGCATCAACAGAGTCTTAGTGACATGCACGGCGATTCCTGGGTTCTCACGGAGTCGTCGCATCCCATACTCGTACCATTTCTCACCATATGGCAGGTAAATCCTAGTCCTATGTCCTTTCCTGGATAGGTCCCTCCTGATGTTCCCCCGCACCCCCAACAAGAACTGAAATTCGTATCCTGGACCCTTTCCCTTACATCGTGAAACAGGAGATTTGTGACGTGGATCGCCCTTTCCCGGCCCTAGTCCTCGAGATTCGAGGGACTGGAGGGCGTGCTCTATTACTGGGATGTCATGTGAGGCAATTGCTGTGTAAGCCCCCGAATCCAGCATCAAATCAATGGCACGATTGGTCGCATCAACGATGTCATGATAGTTTGTGTGGGAAATTTCTGGGGGCTCAAGATAGATTCCCTTGCAAACCCTGAAGTCTGACTTTGGGCCCAATAAGTCACACATGCTGGAGATATCTTCCGGGGTTCTGAACATCCGCCCTTGGAGAACGACCCCGATGTTATCTATGCCCTGGGAATGCATGGCTAGCGCAGCATCAATAGTTGCCTGTGTCGCACGGTTATCCTCCATGTCTAACCGCACAAAGATGTCGTTTTCCGCCGCTTTACGAACTATTCGTTCGATATTAGAATGTGCTGATTTCTTGTCGATCAATAGCCCCAAGGCAGTTGGCTTAATAGAAATGTTAGCATCTATTCCGCTATTCACGATTGAGTCGATAACAGCCTCATACTCATTGATAAACGACGATGACTCCTCTATGGTCTTGATCTCCTCGCCCAGTACATCTATGGTGAAGCATGCCCCTTCTGAAGACATCTTCCTCATCATCTCAAGTGCCTGTTCTAGGCTCTCACCTGCAGTGTACCTCTTTGCTACCCATCCTACAACAAAGCGAGGTGCAAAGGGGAGGAAGGTGACAATGGCTCGGCCGAGGAAACCCATGCATGCCACAGAGCGTCTAGAGACTTGACAATTACGGGAGGGGGATTTGCTTGCCTCGAAGAACGGGGACACCAAGTTCGGAAAGAAGAGATATCAGGGCCTGTCTCTGCCAACCCTTGAATGATTTACGATCCAAGTGTGCGAACAAATCCCCCCCAGGGAATGCAATCTTTGTTGACTCCACTGCTGTGCGAACTGAGTGAGCCCATGGTCCAAGTGGCGTGGAATCGCCTTCTTGTTCTCCGAAAACTATTGCGTAATTGGCCAGAATATGCCCAACCCAGACCTCTGATTCCGAAATCACAGCTTTGTGTCGAGGTGCATAGTGCCCACCACCAAGGCCAATCATAACCTCTCCTTTCCCATCCCATTTCCTTGTAGTGGAGCCTTCTGACATCCCTAAGCAAAGAGAGATTGTCTCTGACCAGACTCTAGCTGCTCTTTCATCGGACCATTGTTCTGCAGTTGAGCCTATTTCCAAATATAGTGTAGGAGTTTCTAGAAGGGGGCCATGGTGAGTTGCCTCCAGAGTGAGGTCGTACTCTTTGTCTAGTTCGAATTCCGTTGCAATTCTACTCATTGTTCTGAATAATTCTCCGAACCGTGTTGAAGGGGGTACAGCGGTACCAGTGATGCCCCCCGAACGAGCCTTCTCCCCGTGAGGGTACTCTCCGGGGACCCCTACTGCATGAAGAGTCAGGGCAGGAGTCTCTGATGCAGAAACGTGCTTAGAGAGGACGAGGACCTCGTCAACTTTAGATCCGGTAACTGATTCGTGTTCAGAATCAATACCGTCGGCCCAAATGTGCAGCCCATCGATAAGAAGGGCGTCAACATTGCCACTCGAATGCCCCGTAACCTGGCCGTGACTGAAGGATTCGGCGGCCCCCCACCCTCCCACCTCCATTACTTTGGAGAGGATATTCATCGAGGCGGGGTCCTCGGAAGAGGCCAAGAGCAAGGTGACCATGACGGCTGATGACGATTCCGACTTCAATATTCTCGGGTCTCTTTCAATAGTTGTTCGTCTTCGGAGGCACATGGGGCCTAGCGAAATCGATTTTGCCCCCTCAAGGATCTCCAAGGGGAGTAGCATTCACGTGGTGACTGGAACAAATGGAGAGATGGCAAAGATCAATCGAAATGGAGAATTGCAGGGGCCAACGGTTACTCCATTCCCTACTTCGATAATTGATGGCGTTATCTTGGACAAAATCTGGGTTGGAATTTGGCTAGACGTAGAATTTAGGCAGGCGAGAATGGCTGCTCTGCCGATTGAAATAGAGTGGAATTATGGTTCGAGCAGAGAGGATTTGAGGTCCTCGATTAATTCGGTGGGTGGAGAGGAAGTATTGCCCTCGAACTCTCTCTGGCACAGAGTGCTGGATTCACAGCCAATGAAGATAGGCAAATATGAGGATAAAGTCGTTTTTACCACTGTTTCTGGAATATACATGATTGACTCGGACGCTAATGAGATTTGGAGAGGTTTACTCCCGAGATGGCCTTCAATCTCTAATTTTTCCGCGTTCGACGAGATAGTCGGAGTAGTGGAATTTCCCGGGGGAATATCGATTTGGTCAAGGGCGGGAGGGGTTTCGGTCCTTGATCCCTCAAGTGGTCTCGAGATTTACTCGAGAGTGATTGATTTCGGGGACAGTGTTTCGGATGTAACATTCTCTGATGAAGGAGGGTGGTTTGTGATGCTCCACGAAGGTTCGATTGCGGTAATGGACAAAATTGAGGAACATTATTCCCTCTTCAGAACCAGTGGCCCTGTTTTGGATGCCGAGTTCAGTGACGGTTCTTGGAAATGGACCGGTTGGAGGCATGATGGCTCGTTGACCGATTCCGAACCAATAGTTACGGACAGAGAAAACATCGGGGTGGCCATCACAGATGGCAACATTTTGACAAACGATGGTTCTTGGAGCAGATTTCAGCACTACTGAGAGTCGTCGGAAATCGAATGCCCGCACTTGCCGCAGACCTTTCTATCGCTGTGCTCACCCATGAAAACACCGGGTCCACAGTTGGGGCACTCAGTACCCTTCCTGACGAGTTCGCCGCCCTCTACAGAGTATTTTGATGGTTTGGATCTCTTCCATTTTTCTCCGGAACCCCCCATCAAGAATCACCTTCCCCTTCGGCTTCGTCCGACTCCCCTTCGGGGATTGGGTCTTCTGCCTTTTTCGCCTTTGTTTTAGTTTCGCTCAGAGACTTGTGCCTTTCGACTACATAGTTGGGCTCTATGGAGGCAGACTCGGCAGAGCCGTATACAAGGACAAGTCCGGATGTTCGTGACATTCCGAACCTTGTGTTGACGTTCTTGACGAATACTAGTTTCTTATCGGCTCCCGGTTCTGCCTTTGCGGCGGCATCTACCATCTGCGATAGGGATGGAGTTGCTTCTCTAGCATGATTCCACTGAAAACTTAGTTCAACTCTATCGAGAACCGAGTTTTCCTTTCTCTCAACGATTTCCACTTTTTCACCTACCTGATATTTACCTTCAGGGCATAACTTCCGGGCCTGTCTATCTGGAGTCGCTTAGCAACCTCCGACCTGTCAGGGTGCATTATCACCACTAATCCCTGCCAATCAGTGGTAACTGGGGCACTGGGGCAGTAATTGCACTGCGGAGGGTCTGCCTTCTTCTCTGGATCTGGGAGGATCATGTTGCACTCCCCGCATGCGAAAGGTTGTCTGACCATCTCATTCATCCCCTCCGACCCAGTCGAATGAGCCAAGACCATCCATCTTGCAGTTAAGTCCAATTTTGCTTGAACGGGGATCATTGTGGTTGATTGACTTGGAGACAATCCTGGACCTGACGAATGATCCTTCTTCCAGATTTCTACCACTCTGAGAACCTTCAATCCTCTTGACGCCCAAATTGACCTGTATTGGCTCATCGAGAATCTGAGACTTGTGCAAGAGAGCTTCCATTGGGCCTATCCTGACGAATGCCCCGTACTCAGAGACCTCAGAAACCGCGCCATCGACAACCTCATTGTTGTCCATAGAGAAAACCAAGGCCTTGAATCGGACGTTCTGATAAATCGCCCCATCGCCATGGATTATCTTCCCCCTTCCTACGGCCTCGTGATCGAAAGTAAGTAGGGTGAAGTCCTCATCCTCGTCAAACCTGCACTCGAATGCATCGTGAGCCAGCTCATCTATGTGATCCTCTAGCCTACGGCCCCTTCGGATGTACTCTGCAGGTATGCGGATAGTTGACTCTCTTGTTTCAAGGGTGTACATTTCTTCTTCCTCCTATGCGGACCTTCCCGAAGCCGGACAGAGGTGGGGGTCGCCTCCCGTCCCTCATCGGCCATGCCTCTAGAGGAGAGGTCCGTGCGACCCGGCGACCAACCCCTCCTGTATAAGCACAACGGACTAACAGATATGTCCGGCTACTTGGTTTCTTCATCAGACCGTAGGTCTGAATGTGGGTTTGGTGCGAATGTTCAAGTGGGCTCTAAATCGCATCTCCGGTTCTGATGGTGGCGGCTGTCTCGGAACAAGTGTCTCGGCGGAAAGCGATTTGCGCGATAGTGGTTGCTACGGTGTTGACAATGCCAATGGCAACAATCAATTTTGGAGCACCCCCAATGGGCATCCTTGAGGAGTATCAGGATATGAAGATGGACACACAGGAGGGGGAAGATGGAGTTTGGATAGATGGTGGTCAGCCGTGGCCACAGTCCGGTAGAACTGCTTCTAGAATGGCTGACGTCCCAGAACATGATCCGGCCGGAGGGGCGGGGGCGGGAGAACCTACTAACTCGACCTCACTGATGTCTATCGTAGAACCCTCGGTAAATTGGGTCTATGGGTCAAACTCGATAGGCACCGATGCCCTTGCAACTCCGATAGCAGATATGTCAGATTCCATTGAAGTCGGACCAGGGGCAATGCAGCGGTGCGGGGATAGTTCACTGTTCACGGTATTAATTCAGAGTGAGGATGCCTCTGGCTCAGACCACAGTATGCTTCGGTTGATCGAGGGAGAGGATTCTGAACTCTCATGGCAGGTTGACTTGGGGGCTACTGAGAAGATCAAGGCAGCCCCTGTGATAGTAGATATTGATGGTGATGGGAAGCCAGAGATTGTAGTTGCCTATGATGCAGGGGGGGCATTGAACGTGGACGTCTGGTCACCGAGGCTTTCATGCTCTGTAACAGGGTGGTCATACTCAGGACACTCGGAGGAGTTGCTCTGGTCATGGAACGATGATTCTCTGATGATTAGCAGTAACGAGGGACCATACACCAGCGGGATTCTTGGTGGCCACAAACCCACAACTCAACCCCTTCTTGCCGACATTGACATGGATGGGGACGCTGAATTAGTCATCGCAGCACTAGACGAAGTTTCTGAAGACCCCGTCGTACTCGCTTTGCCTCTTCAGGTGAATGGCACTCCAAATTCACTTTGGGAAGTATCATTGAGCAAAGGGAGTCACCCCTCCGATCCTGCTTTCGCGCAAGTTGACGACGATACCGGTTATGTGATTCTAACTACAATTGAGGCTAACAACGGAGGCATGTGGGTCTGGAAGATAGACTCTGAAACCGGGAGTTCGATCTGGCAAGGGGGCCTTTCCCTAAACAATCTAGATGGTGACACAAATTCTCCGCATGTCAGACTACCAGGGCCGATTATCGCTAACCTAGATTCAGATGCCGATCCAGAAATTATCGTCACGATTCCGAGCGATGCCGATGGCTCCGCGGCTGTGGATGGGGCCGAATTCAGAGGCCTGGAGATTTCCGATGGGGCTCAATTGTGGGAATTCGAAGCTTCGAATGGCTTTGCTGACGCACCTCCAACCGCAATAGATACGGATGGAGATGGAACCCATGACAGGGTGTGTTGGAATACCTGGTGGCAGACAACAACGGATAGGCATGGTGCGGCCGGATGCCATGATGTTTCGGGGAGCACCCCCAATCAAGAATGGGTCCAGGATCTGGAGCAGAGCAGCGGCAACCCCAATGACGAGATTGCAGTTGCTGCTCCGACATGGATGAACATCGATTCCGAGGATGAGCCAGAGCTACTAGTTTCCTACGGAAGGTCCCTCTGGGCGTTTGACGGTTCCAGTGGGTCGCCTGCGGGAATAAACTCAGAATGGTCCGACGAGATTGAACTGGAACACAGGACATGGTCATCCCCTTCTCTGGCCGATATCGACGGAGACGCCACACTAGACATAGTTCTGGGCAGCATGGTTGTATCGATGGCTATGTCGGACGTAAGGCCGTTGACGGACGGACGAGGAATTGAGTTCAACCCGAGTTCTCCTGATCCTGGGGAAGACGTCACGGTTACGGTATACGTCGAAAATTCTGGAACCTCGGGCACCGATGGGGTTGTGGAC
>CBFIAW010000057.1:0-6318 GCA_965660655.1 Candidatus Thalassarchaeaceae archaeon
GCTTCGATGAAACTAGAACAAGCTGGCTTCGAATCAATTCAGATTCCCGAGGGAGAAGGATCCGCCGCTGCTCGCCTATCAGAAGTCAGGAAGGCCAAGGGCACTCTAGAAGGGGAGAAATACGATTTGGAAAAGAGGATCGACCAATGGAGCAAATCGAATGGAGAGATGCTACTGTGCGGATTGGAAGTTCTGGAAAGGGACCACGATGTATTGACGGCCCCGGTTAGGATCGCAGTTTCTGAACATGCCTTCGTCATCGATGGCTGGGTGGCAATGGGAAGGTCAGAAGAAGTACAAAGTTCCCTAAAGGAGGTTTGTCTATTCACCGAGGTCACCCCATTCGAAATGGAAGCGGGTGGAGGCGGTCATGGCCATTCTGACCATCATCACAGTCAGAAGATGCCGCCGATAGCATTCCAGGAGAGAAGTTCCAGCAGACCAATGGAACTGCTCACCGATGCAGTGGGCAGACCTGCCTACGGAAGAATTGACCCCACCATCTTCATGTTCATCACATATCCGATATTCTTCGGAATCATGCTAGGGGATATGGCATACGGCCTTGTCACAATGGGATTGGGAGCACTTCTAATAGGGAGATCTGGTACTAACGAGATGCTCAAGCTGGGTGGAAAATTCCTGATGTACATTGGATTCGGCACCGTAGTCTTCGGGTACTTGTACGCAGAGTTTGCTGGATGGGAAATTTTCCCGCATCACGGTTCCAACCCGGCCGAGGTCCTCCAATTTCTCTATCCAAGTATTCCGGAGGGGATGTACCACGCATGGGATGCTTCACTTCCACTTGGGATAGAGTTGGCTTTCCCGTTCCACAGAGTGGTGATGGTCGATGATCATGGAAATCTAGAGCATCTGATCCTACTAACCATCTACTTGGGTGTAATTCACGTATTCCTAGGGCTAGTGATCGGATTCAGGGACATAATGCTGTTCGGAAACGGTCATGGCGGTTTCGGGTTAGTCTGTGCCTTCTTTGAAAAGGGGACTTGGATGATTCTACTCGTTGGTGGCTTCATGTTTGCATATGGCTTCATCGGACCGGCCGAGTGGATGATGCAACCGGGAGCAGCAATCGCGATTTTGGCCACCATAATGCTAATGTGGACCCTGTACAAGTATCACGGAGTACCGTTCCCGATCAACATTGGTCTCGCGCCCATAGAAGCTGTTGGAATGATGCCCACGGTGATATCTTATGTCAGATTGTTTGCGGTCGGAGTTGTGGGGGTCAAGATTGCGGAGACGGGCAATAACATGCTATTCGACAAGGTCAGCTTTGACGAGCCGTTGATAGCCATTGGCCTCTTAATAGGCTGGTTGGCAGTACAATTCTTCGCTTGGGGACTGGGAGTCTTCAGTCCAAACATTCACGCTGCAAGACTGCACTTTGTAGAGTGGATGAGACAGTACTACGACTCAAGCGGGGAGGCTTTCAACCCATTCGGCCTCAGAACACAATATGTGGAGGTTGACTAGATCAGATTCCAAGCCTAGGCTTGACAAAATAAGGAGGAAAAAAGAATGAACAACAGAAAAACAATGACTGGAAGGAGTACCCTGATTGCCCTATTCTCGTTTGCAATGTTTGCATCCGTGGTTTCGGCAGCAGAGGGAGATGCGGATACGACGTCGTATCACTGGGATGCAGCAAAGCTTGGGGCTGGAATAGCACTAGGACTAGCAGGAGTCGGTACCGGGCTAAGCCAAGGGCCGATTGGAGCAGCAGCAGTAGGAATGATTGCTGAGGATTCGAGCAAGTTCGTTACTGGGCTGATCTTCACCGCCCTACCAGAGACCATCGTACTGTTTGGATTCCTTGCACTATTCCTGCTCTGAGCAGTGTGCAGTATCCAATACGGATTAGGAGGTTAGAATATGACACTTGATGAATTAGCGACCGAAATTTCCAGCCAGGCAGAAGGGGAGGCTAAAGCCATTGTCGAGATGGCTCAAGCGGAGGCGAAAAGAATCGAGGATGAGGCTCGGAGTGAGGTCTCTGAGGTCTCCTCTATTTCTTCGGTCAAGGCGGAAAGAGAGAGCGCGCAGTTGTCTGTCGAGGTAGTTGCCTCTGCTAGACAAGCGAATCAGAAGAGGGCGCTAATCGCTCAGAGAGAGGAATTGGATGCCACATGGGAGACTGTGAAAGAAGAGGTTGGCTCGCCTAAAATGAAGGGAAGGAAGCAGATTCTCGACTCTTTGGTCAAAGAGGCTAGCAAATCGAAGTCTGGAATGGTTATGAGGCCTGTTTCTTCGGACAGGGCAACTCTGTCGAAGAGTGGTTTCACCATGGGTGACGATATCGATGGCCTAGGTGGTTTCGTCCTAGAAACAAAGGACGGTTCTACGGTGTTGGATTTCAGGTTCGACTTCCGATTGGAAGCAGCGTGGAAATCTAGCCTTGGGGAAGTAAACAGGATCCTATTCGGAGAACAGTGAGGGAGAGGGATGTCAAGGGCGCTGAACGGTCGTTCAAATCTATACAACGCTTCTGCGCGGGCTAAGGCACGCAAGGCTTCGCTGATTGATACGACAAAGATGCGGCAACTTGTGCAACAAGGCCCAGACTCCATTGGAGCCAGCATTGGTGAGATGGGTTACAGGGCGGAGATGGACATCTACGGTTCAAGGATGAGTGGGGCGGATGCGATAGAAGCGGCGCTCTTCCACAATCTTGACAACGATCTGGCAGGAGTCTTGAAATTTTGCCAGGGGCACCTGAAATCCCTAGTTGCGATTTACGTAGAGAGGTTTGACTACGAGAAGGCTAAGACTGTTCTCAGAGCGATAAATGGCGGAGCATCGGATGAAATTATTGAGACCCAGATACTCCCTCCTGAGAATCCAAGGAACGCCCCCTGGTTGAATATTGTTAGAAATACCGAAGGGCTTCAGGAGGCGGTCGAGGCGATGTCAGGAACATCATGGGGAAGGACGTTGTCCAAACTCGATGCTGATTCCACTCTGGAGGATATGGAAAATGCATTGGACTTGCAATACTTCTCCGATGCTCTGAAGGCTGTGAAGGGAAGGGATGGTGGCCCTAGACTCAGGAAATATCTCAGAATGGAGATAGACCACAGGAATGTAATAAACGAATTCCGAGCCATTAGGATGGGGATGACGACCGAAAAGCGTCAATCTATGGTTATCCCCGGAGGTAAGATTGACTCCGGGACAATGAGGCAGGCCTGCCAGGCAGAGAGCGACGAAGAGCTAATCGAGACCTTTCGAAGAAGTAGCTCGTTCGATGACTCTGGATTTGATGAGGCAATGGCAGAATCGGAAAGAATGGGTAGTTTAGACCCGTATGCAGAACTTCTCTCCCATCAGAAGCACAGGATTCTGAAGAGGTTCGCCCACCTTAGTCCGATCTCCCCTTTCCCGATTATTCACTATATTGAGAGGAAGACTCTGGAAGTAAGGAACCTGCGTTTGCTCGTGCGTGGCAAAGCAGTTGGCCTATCGAACGAAGTACTGGAAGCGCACATGGACTACTGAGGTGATGATATGGAAATTGCAGTAGTAGGCCCCTTGGAATTCACACTAGGATTCCAACTCGCAGGCGTAGAAAACCTGTACAACCCGTCTGATGACGAAGAGATGGCGGAGATTCTCCGGAGTCTCCTCAATCAGGCAGAAATAGGAGTTGTTGTAGTGGACAACTTCGATTTAATGAGGCTCCCGGAGAGGTTGCGTTTGCAACTATCTGAGAGTATTACGCCCACTGTATTGGGCATAGGGACCGAGGAGGACAATACCCTCCGAGAGTCAATCAAGTCGGCACTTGGTGTCGACCTTTGGAAATAAGATTCGAACAAAAAAGGAAGTGAAAAAAATGAGTGAAAAAAATGGAGTAATATACCGGATTTCCGGACCAGTTGTGACAGCGATAGGGATAGCACCTCGAATGTACGAGGTGGTAAGAGTCGGGAATGAAGGTTTGATGGGAGAAGTGATCGAACTGCATGGCGACCAATCAGTGATTCAGGTGTACGAAGAGACATCTGGAATCAGGCCTGGGGAGCCAGTATTGAGGACGGGGCAGACCCTTTCAGTACAACTGGGCCCTGGACTTCTGACACAGATTTACGATGGAATACAGAGACCTCTGCCGAAGCTGGAGGAGACAATGGGTGTCTTCATCACCAGAGGTGTTGACGCGGACGGACTAGACCTTGAGAAGAAGTGGGATTTCAACCCGAAAGTTAAGGCTGGAGACGAAGTTTCCGCAGGACAGGTCATTGGGATTGTCCAGGAAACCGAGACTATAGAACACAGAGTGATGATCCCCCCTGGAAAGAGCGGTGTTGTCAAGAGTGTTGAGTCAGGTTCATTCAATATCACTGAGACAGTGTGCAAGCTAGAGGACGGAACAGAGATAGCGATGATGCAGGAATGGCCAGTAAGACATCCAAGACCATTCATCCAGAAGTACGCTCCTGACGTCCCTCTGATGACTGGGCAGAGGATTCTCGACTTCCTATTCCCACTAGCTAAGGGCGGAACGGCTGGAATTCCTGGTCCTTTTGGTTCAGGAAAAACGGTGACACAGCAACAGCTTGCCAAGTGGTCAGATGCACAAATAGTGGTCTACATAGGATGTGGGGAAAGGGGTAACGAGATGACGGAAGTCCTCGATGAGTTCCCGCATCTAATTGATCCGAATACAAACAAGCCTCTGATGAATAGGACTGTGATGATCGCAAACACATCAAACATGCCAGTGGCTGCTAGAGAGGCGTCGGTGTATACAGGAGTAACGATTGCTGAGTACTTCCGTGACATGGGTTACAACGTAGCCCTAATGGCTGACTCCACTAGCAGATGGGCAGAGGCCATGAGGGAGATTTCTTCCAGGCTAGAGGAGATGCCCGGCGAGGAGGGGTATCCCGCATACCTTTCCAGCAGACTTGCAGAGTTCTACGAGAGAGCAGGCAGGGTTCAGACCCTTGCGGGTGATGACGGCTCTGTTTCAGTTATAGGGGCTGTTTCGCCACCCGGCGGGGATATCTCAGAGCCAGTGAGCCAGGGGACATTGAGGATTGTGAAGGTTTTCTGGGGATTGGATGCTGGTCTAGCAAGACAACGTCACTTCCCAGCTATCAACTGGTTGAGCTCTTACAGCCTATACCCGCAGGCCTTAGACCAGTGGTACAGGGACAACATAGCATCCGACTTCCCAGAAGTAAGGACAGAAATTAGCACTCTGCTACAAGTTGAAGCAGAGTTGCAGGAGATTGTTCAGCTAGTCGGATCGGATGCATTGCCAATTGATCAACAGTTGACTCTTGAAGTTGCCAGAATGATTCGGGAGTACTTCCTACAGCAGAATGCCTTCCATGATGTGGATACTTACAGCGATCTGAAGCTCCAATACGACATGGCGAGAGCTATTCTGAGCTTCCAAGAGGAAGCAAAGAAGGCTATCGCTGGTGGAGCTCAGCTCGAAGATGTAGTTAACGTTCCAGCGAGGACAGACCTGATGAGGGGTCGCTTCGAGAAGGGATACAGCGACAAAATAGGAGAATTGGTGTCAGAGATGAGTAAGCAGATTTCTGCTAGCATGGAGGCAAACTGAGGTGATACAATGAGTGGAAAGGAATACAGAACGATTACAGACGTAAAGGGGCCACTAGTGTTCCTAAATAAGACTGAACCGGTCTCTTTTGGAGAAATAGTGCAGCTAAGGCTCAGCGATGGATCGATGAAGAACGGACAAGTTCTGGACACATCTGATGATCAGGTCATTGTACAAGTCTTCGAGGGGACGGCATCAGTTGACAGACAGACAGGAGTTAAGTTCCTGGGAGACGTGTTCAAGCTGCCTGTAAGCAAGGGGCTAATCGGGAGAATCCTTGATGGAGCGGGTAGACCGAGGGATGGTGGGCCAGAGATCGTTGCCGATGAAATGGCCGACATAATTGGGGCAGCAATCAACCCATACTCGCGACAGAGTCCTGAGTCTTTCATACAGACTGGGATTTCAGCAATTGATGCCTGCACATCGTTAGTCAGAGGTCAAAAACTACCAATCTTCAGTGCCAGCGGATTGCCGCACAACGACATCGCATTGCAGATTGCGAGGCAGGCCAAGTTAGTGGACAGCGATGATGACTTTGTGGTAGTTTTCTGTGCAATGGGAATCACAGCGGAAGAGTACAACTTCTTCGTTCACGACCTAGAGAGGACGGGGGCACTGGAGAACGCGGCCCTCTTCGTCAATCTGGCAGATGACCCAGCGGTGGAGAGGCTGATTACCCCTAGGCTGGCACTAACAGCTGCCGAGTACCTAGC
>CBFIAW010000058.1:0-6053 GCA_965660655.1 Candidatus Thalassarchaeaceae archaeon
ACCACGTGTTCGGTCCCCCCTCTTAGGAGGACAGAGACGCTCTTGGCTTGTGGGCACCCTTCCACGAACACCATGTCGGAGTCACCGATTTTCCTCTCCTCCACCTTTGAAGCGATGCCGAGATCCCCTTCAGAGAGATCGTCCAAGTTGTTCACAATCCTGCCGCCGGTAGCCTTCGATAGGGCCTCCATATCGCTCTTCTTCGCCCTTCGGATTGCAAAAATCCCCGACTTAGACATGTAGTGCTGAGCTAGGTCATCGATCCCCTTCTGGCAGATTACCGTGTTTGCCCCGCTTTCCACAATCTTATCTACTAGGTTTCGCAAGAACTGCTCTTCCTCATCGAGGAACTGGGAGAGCATGTTAGGATCCGTAATCTGAATCTTCGCATCCACCTCGGTCTTCTTGACCTCTATGGCCGAGTTAACAAGTGCTATCTTCGCATTTGTCACGCTCCGAGGCATGCCACTGTGAACTCTCTCTTTGTCGAGAATGATGCCGTCCACCAGTGTACTGTCCCTAATCGAGCCTCCCTGCTTCTTCTGGACCTTGATATCATCCAAATCCACTATTGCACCATCTGCATCTTCCTGTGCAACAGAGAGTACCGCCTTGACGCTAATGTCTGATAGGAATTCCTTCACAGCACCTGTGCTCTTCCCTGTCAGAGCTGTCTTGGCGACCTCGGTGAGCATCTTCTGGTCAACTCCTGACCCATGGGTATCGATTAGTTCAACGGCCTTGTCTGAGGCTAGTCGGAACCCCTCACAGATGACTGTCGGATGGACGTTCTGATCCACCAACTCTTCGCTCCTCTTCAGAAGTTCGCCTGCAATCACTACTGCACTGGTTGTGCCATCGAAGCAGTGTTGCTCCTGCGTCTTTGCGATTTCGATTATCATCTTGGCTGCCGGGTGCTCGATATCCATCTCCTTTAGGATGGTGGCGCCATCGTTGGTGATGACAACATCTCCCATTGAGTCTACGAGCATCTTGTCCATGCCCTTCGGACCCAAGGTGGATCTCACCGCGTCGGCGACTGCCTTGGCTGCGGCGATGTTGTTGCTCTGGGCCCCCTTCCCAGTAGTCCTTGTTGTTCCCTCTTTCAGAATGAAGATCGGTTGTTGTCCGTTATACATGCAATCACTCGCCTTAGTTCGACGGACGGGGCATCGGAGGGGGGGTCATAAGGCCTCCCAATAGGCTTTCGAGCCTGTGTGAGGCTACTCTTCCTTCTGAGATTCAAGCCACTGCTTTCCGTAGTACTGCCACTGCTCCATGGTCCACCCCTCTGGGAGTCCCCCTTCTGGGACGAGGGGCCCGGTTGATTCTTGTACGGCTTCAAATGCTTGTTCAGCGGGGTTCGATGGTGGTGGTGGCTGTTGAAAGAGCTCCTTCGAGCCACCGTACATTGAGTTGGCAATGTCGTCTGCCGATGGGAGTTGACTGTCATCCTTCTTTTCCCCGCTCCATCCTTCGACAGTCATACTGTAGTCCCCCAACGATGAGTGTTCTTCCAGCGGGGCACGAGCGCTTCTGAGGACCCTGAAGGAGGAGAAGAGAACCGTCCCCATAATCACCATACCAACTGCGACAAGAACGAAGTTTGCAGCAAGCCAACCAACTTCCTTGACGTCCGTCCCTTCCTGGATGGGATCGGGCTTGTAGAGTGTTATCTGGGCCGTCTTTGTTGTCGTGTCCAAATCGCTGATTACGAGTAGTGAGACCTTGAAGTCGACAATGTTGGCTGCAAGGTTCTCCAGGTTCTCGTCCCTGACATCAATATGGATGGTGACGTTCCTACTCTCCCCTGCAGCCAGAACGAAGTTCCGGTCATCTTCTGCTACTCTGGCATCATAGACTGTCCATAGGTTGTCCAACTCGACATCCGCCCGTATCTGCTGTTCCAATTCTGGGTGGGCACTGCGAATGGTGAAAACTAGAATGTAGTCGTCGCCTGATTCATATATTTCGGCTGCATTTGACTGCGAAGATGGGGGTAGCACCAGGAGGAAGCCGACCGTGCCCACCTCGAATCTTGCCTCGCCCTCTGCGGAGTTTCCTGATTCGATACTAGTGGCCTTTAGTTTGATTATCCGAGGGCCCTCGACACCGGCAGCGAAAGAGTAGCTAACGCTGAGGTTGTAATCCTCTCCCGGAGCTATGTATGGAGTCCTGCCATTGGGTAGTCCGGCTACGAAGGCAGTAACATCTGGGGGTAGATCTAGCTCTATTTCGAAGGCGTCGTCCTCGTTACCTGTGTTGGAAATCTTCCACTTGAGGGTTCTTGGGTCGGTACCTGCAGCGAAGACCTCCTGGGAAAGGTCCCTGTCTTCTACTTCTACGAGATATGTCTTTGGAACCGTGAGGTAGAAATTGGAGACCGACTGGTAGCTCGGATTCGACTGACTGGTGCCAATAACAGAAACCCTGTATGTCCCATTTTCTACGCCTTCGGGCATAGGTAGAATCAGTGAAAGAGTGACCTGCCCGCCATTTGCCTCCAAAGTAACTACATGGGAACTGATATCGGCTTCTAGCTTCCAGTTATCAGTATCCACCCTGATGTCAAAGGTATCCTCTGTATTTCCGTAATTGAACAGGAAGACCTGGACAGTTTGTAACTGACCGTCAGCGGGAGCTAGCAACGCATTTTTGACTGGTGCGATTGCTAGGTCGTGATTCACCGGGACCTGGATGTAAATCGTTGATGCTGCTTGGAATGTATTTGGCAGGCTAGGGTTTGCTAGGAGTCTCAACTCATATGTTCCCGGATCCATCCCCTCTGGAATGGTAACTTCCACATTCAGGGACGCCTCTTCGACTGGAAGCAAGTTGATGGTTGAGACCTCGTCTCCCGCGACCTCGTACCACTTTACATTGTCAGTGGAAAGTTTTCCTTCTAGCGAAGGATCAGGGAATATCCCCCCGAGGCTCCACGAGGAGTACTGGTTTCCTGTATTCTTCAAGTCCATCGTAACGTTTGCTTTGCCTCCGGGCAATATTGTTGCCGCCGGGTTTGCTAGTGTCTCTTGTTTCAGAGTCATCCTATATGTCGATTCGACGCTAACGGGAAGTTCGATGTAGTACTTCGTATCTTGGAAACCGAGGATTCCATCATTGACCCATGTGTACCAGAATAGATCCTGAACCGGGGCCCCGTCAGGAATTGTCAGGTTGAACCAGGCATTGGTGTATGTCCTGGCCTTGATTGTGTTCGTCTTAACCTCGTTATCGTGGTCATTGAAGTTGTTTGAGTCGATCCTGAGGGGGAATTGAGACATCCAAGAGCTGTTAGAAACCTCGGTGAAGAATCTGAGGGTGGTGTCGATGTAACCCCTGTTGAAGATGCGGCAGTGCAAAGACGGGGAATTGGGGTCGGCCGCTTCGACCAAGATGGTATTGCCACCCTCGGACTCGGGGTCGTAGACTGTCGTGCCGCCGAAATTGTCTGGGAATTTGCACTGTGAGTCCAAGGTGTACTCCTCACCACGCTCTATAGCGAAAATGATGAATGAATCGATGTTGATTCCCTCATCGGAAAAGGAGGAGTTTGAACGGAAAAGGAAGGACACAGTGAAACCTTCATTCTGGTGCATCCCGGTAGCATTCCAGACTAGCCTATTCCAGTCACCCTCGGATGTGGATATGTTGCGAGAGGAGTAGTTCAGATACTCTACCCCCCCACCTGCTCCAGAGTTTGTCTCGAGCATGATAGTGTCGCCAGCACCCATTTGCCCCCAAGCGTCAGTTGCAATCTGAATCGAATATAGCAGCGGACTATTCACCTTCACCAAGCAGAGATTTGCCCCGTGGATCGAGGAAACAATGGGGTCGTGCTCGCCATTACCCAAACCATGGCTATCATCGTAGACCTGATCGGAGCAGCCGTCGTTCGAATTGTATCGTTGCCAAGCCCACTTGAGTCTATCGAACCGGTTCGAGGCATACTGGTCGTTCGCGCCTGAGACCTTCCAATGCCAATCGCCTGTAGCGCTGGACTGGTTGTCCATCCTCCATGTCCCGGTTGGGAAGTTGTTTGTGTCAGGCTGATAGCCGTCAGTGTATCCGGCGGCGAACCACGTGGGCGCTCCGAAAGGCACTGCGTTATTCGTGCAGTACTTGCCCTCATTGGCCTCATCATTGCAGAAACCATTCTCCATAGGGTCATACCAGAAGGCTATGGGGACATCCCGATCTAGGATGTCATTTGAGTCGTCCCCATCGATTCCAATTCCCGCATCAACAATCCCCTTGAATGTCACACCACCAGTTAGCCACCCATCGTCGCTGAGTGTGCTATGAGCGATAGAGGGAGTCCAGACAAAGGGCATTCTGATCGACTGCCCAGCGGCCAGAGTAATGTTGAATGACCACTCTTTGATTATTGTTCCAATGGGATGCCAGATCTCTAGTTTGGCGTCTGCAGTTACTGGTGAGGGATCGACACCCACTTGACGGAATGTGGCATTTATCTGAATTGACTCTCCCTTGGTCATATACTCTAGCGTGCTAGAGTCAGGCTGATCCCACACTCTTGGAGAATAGGTTGAGTTTCCGATCTCAATCCCTGTAACTTCGAAGTCGACAGGATTGTTCTTGGGACCTACTTCTGATTGCTTTGAAGGGGTATCAGGAGCCTGAATTGCGACATTAGAAAGACTCACTGCAATGAGCAGCGAGGAAAGAAGGAGTGCCCGAATCGAACTCATTGACACCAAATTGGGGAATTAAACTGTGTAAGAAGGTTGGGGAGTATGGTTCATTTGACATGATGTGACGGTGAGGTGATTTCAGTACGCTAACGAGTCTTGACGCGTCAGCTTTGAATGAAGTGCTTATGGTGCAATGCAGAACCGTAGATGATATGGCTGAGCGGGGGAAGGTGCCCAAACAGTTGGCCCTAGTTCTGATGGTGATTTTACAAATCACAATGGCCCCCATAATCCTCTTCTCCCTAACATACCTGATCCAAGTTGACTACGAGGCGGCGCAGGTCAGCATCAGGACAGAGTTGATCCATTGGGTAGTCACTGCAGGATTGTCATATGGTGTGATTTCCATAGCATTGGCACTGGTAGTAGGTGGTTTTAGGCCCTTCTTCGTTGCCAATAATGGGGGTTTCCTGTCTTTTCTCAGGCTGAGCCCAAGAACTGGCGATCCGGAATTGGTGGATAGGGCGAGGCTATACCTTCAGGGGACACCCTATGGCAAGATGGCGAAGCTAGTGCACACGAAAACGAGTGATGGTGAATTCGACCTCATGGCGGTCCATGGCGGGCTTCAACTACTTGCTGTCCCAATGCAGGTGATTCTGATCGCAGTCCCTCTAGCAATTATGGAAGGTGTGCCTGATTCCATGATCAGGCCAAGTCGGGCTTTCGATCTTGGCATGGCTGGTTATCTGGTTGCACTCTGGATTGCGGTCAGAGTTCACCCCATCGTCTCAGGGCAACTCGTAGGCATAGCAGCGATGTTCAGAAATGTTGTCTGGAGGGTGTCAAGACTCTCTTGGATTCTGCCGATCTTTCTCTATTGGCTAGTGGCCAGATTAGTGCTGCTCTTCTCTCTTGACATCCTCAACGTGGACTACGAACAGTGGCATGAGATGCAACTGGAGAGGATCGTACTAGAGATGATTGCGCCTGAAGCAGAAATGCCAGAAACTGCGATCCTAGATTTCATCGTGGCGATTTCCGTTCTTCCTATGGCCACCTTCACCACAATTTCCGTCTTGGGTGGGTCGCAGACTATGCCCAAATGGATGTTCGGGCAAGAAGCAGGTCTAGAATCACTGAGGACAAAGGAATTGGAGTCGGGGAGTGAGGACTCAATTCGGGAAGAATCGAATGCGAAGATAACAGAGGAGCAAGAAGATAACGGATTGGACAAAGAGGATACTGAGAAGGAGAGCCGGATGATCGACATACCATTCGATATTTTCGGAGACGACTAGTTTTTCCCTTGGACATGGGGGCGCGGGCTCATCCTCTAAGATCCCCCAGGACTCTTTCAACCCTGTCCATCCCTCTGGAAATGTCTTCTCTGCCAAT
>CBFIAW010000059.1:0-5745 GCA_965660655.1 Candidatus Thalassarchaeaceae archaeon
TCTAGTGGTTATGACAGTAGGTTCCCAACCTGCTAACCCGGGTTCAACTCCCGGTGTCCGCACCACATCTCTCTATCCTTCGAGTCACAAATGACTCATGCAGCCAATTTGTTTAAATCACAAATGACGATGATTCAACCTTATGGACCAAACACTGGACATGCAGGTTGCCGCGCTGATTTTCCTAGCCGGCACAAAGGGCCTCGTCACTGGTGCGGACACTGGTGACGTTGAGATAATGATTGACAACGAGGAGCTGGAAGAGCCAGCGCCAATTTCCCCACTTCGTAATCGAGCCCCCCACCCCCGTCCAAAACCGTCTGCGTTGGGGTAATGACCCACTGTATCGTCAAATCTTCTAACCACGCCAGTCAAAGGCGAAGGCGGACACCGGGGCATTATGAATGGCGTTTCCGCTGTGCGTGTGCTTACCCTGTTCGCAATCGCCTCCTTGGCTGCTGGAGGTTGGCTGTATCATGTCAATGAGGGTGATCACTTTTCGGAGGAAACAAACAAATTAGATTTTAGTGACATGGCTGTTGAATCAGCGGATTCGGACGATGAACCGGAAGGGGCACGAGCACCGGTTTCAGAATCTGAAGCCGACGATCCTGCAAGCAAATTCTCGGACATGTCGTTCGGGTTGATTGCTGGGGGAGCAGGAACACTCGGCTCCCTCACAATCGCGGCAGTTGTTTCCGAGGCGTTTCGCGTGACCATCCTCGTTGCACTATTGGCTCCGATGCTTGCAATGCGGGGAAATGGTGACGACCTGCTGACTAGGGGGCGCATCCTTGGATATCTCGAGGCCAACGCCGGCATTCACTTCTCAGCACTGAGGGATGCACTCGGGCTTGCCAACGGAGTCACTGCGTACCACCTTCATCTGCTCGAATCCCAGGGAGAGGCTATCTCCTGGAGGGATGGAAAGCTCCGACGCTATGCCATCGCTTCACTTTCTCGCGAAGAGGTCGATGGAGTCAGGAACCCCCTCATAGGAACGCGCTTCGCCATACTGGAGGTCATCGCAAATTCTGGCAACGTTGGGATTTCTGGCACCGAAGTCACGAAGAAACTGAAGATTTCACGGCAGCTCCTGAGTCACCACATTAGGGAATTACGCAACGTAGGAATGGTGGAGGCGGCCACTGAATCGAGACGCCCACCTTGGAGGATCTCCGATGCAGGTCAGTCGGCCCTGTTGTCTTCCCGCAGTCTTTCGGGTTCTGAGGCAACAACTTGAGTCCGGACGATGAGGCCTATTTGTCCAATCATCATACCAACTTCTTGATATGGGGATCGATTGCCCACAATTCCATGGACAACCGAACCAATAACGCAATTCTCATTCTTGTCGTGCTGCTGAGCGCGGGATGCCTCCAGGCAGTGGACGATGTAATCGAGGACATCGACCGGACGATAGACGCCCTCGAGGGTGACTACCCGCAACTGGAGATGCCCGAGCGTACTCGTTCCTCCCCAGCCCTGCACAACTACGATGCCTGCGACACTCTTCTCGAGGACCTTAAGAGAGCGGTATACGATGAGATGGTAGTTAATCTGGATCAGCAGAGCTACTGGCACTGGGTCTCGGAACCTTGGATGATGCGGACGGATGACATCTTGTTTGCCGAAGCAACAATGGACGAGGACTCTACAAATTCCGGGGATTTCTCCGGAACCAGTGCAGACTCCGACTCTCGCGAGGGAGAGTTCTCAGGCACAAACAACCAGGAGTCCGGGGTCGACGAGGCCGACTTCCTCAAGACCGATGGATATCACATCTACATGCTAAACGGGCAACTACTGCTGATCATGGGGGTCCCGGAATTTGGTAACCTGACTATGGAGTCCAATCTGACAATAGAGGGGAACCCAACCCAGATGATGATCGAGGACGATAGGCTGATCATCTCCTCCTCGATAAACTACTGGAACCTCCCTGCAGACAGCGATCTAAGGAAACTAATGACCGAGGAGGTTACCGTAGATGGAGATAGCAAACCCTACACGTACACGAAGGTCCAGAGTCTAGTCAAGTACACTGTTGTGGATATCACCAATCGATCCTCCCCAGCCATAGAGAAGGAGATGTACATCGAAGGCAACTATCACACAGCGAGGATGGTGGATGGGACAGTCCGATCAGTGACGCACCTGTGGACATACTTCGATGGAATAAGGAATTGGGTGGACCTCCCTGAGGATTACTGGTCAGAGGATGACTTGGACAAGAGGATGGATATCTGGAACGAGAGCGTAGAACAGACTGTCCTCCACAACGAGCAGATAATCTCAGCACTGACTCTCGATGACTTCGTCCCCCATATCCACGAGATGAAGGATGGGGAGATTTTCACACATCCTCTTACTTACGAGAAGTGTACAGAGTTCTCAGCCAGTGCTGACAGCGCAGGGAGGGGCTTCACGACGATAATGACGATACAGATGCTCAACGACGAGATTTCACTGGAGGTGGATCACATCACATCCTCTTGGGCCCATGTCTACTCATCCAAGGACACCCTAGTCCTAGCCGAGCCAGCCAACGATATCTGGTGGTTCTGGAGGAACTCAGACTGGGAGGACGCGACTAACATCCACTCGTTCGATATCAGTGATGCGAATCACACGACTTACATTGCTTCTGGTAGAGTAGAGGGGACTGTCAACGACCAATTCTCGATTAGCGAGCACAACGGCGATATCAGGGTCGCATCAACCTCGGATAACTGGGGGATGTGGTGGAGAACAGCAGAGTTCGACGAGAATGGAGATCCGGTCTGGAGCGGCCCAACCAACCAAGTGACCATACTGACCGATGATGGAGAGGGACTTCTCGATCAAACGGGCTTCATCGGCGGAATTGCTGAGGGAGAGACGATCTGGAGCGCTAGATTCGTCGGAGACAGAGGCTATCTAGTGACTTTCATGAACATAGATCCACTATGGGTCCTCGACCTATCAGACCCATCCAACCCAGTAATCTTGGGAGAGTTGGAGGTACCTGGAGTCTCAACCTATATCCACCCAGTGGATGATAACACACTCCTGACAATAGGGATAGCACCAGGAGCAGATGGTCTAGGTCTGGACTGGTCGACGACCCAGGTTTCCCTCTTCGATGTCAGTGACACCAGCAAGCCCACACTTTCGGACTCACTTATGTTGACTCCAGGCTACGCGGACGAAAACTGCGATGATATCAGGAACTGCGGCTGGTCATGGTCATACTCAGAGGCTACATACGAGCACAAGGCATTCACGTTCTGGGCTCCAGAGTCGCTATTGGCAGTGCCACTTTCCACTCACAGGTACGTCTACGACGAGATTGAGGTCGAAGGCAGGGTATACTCCCATTATGGCTACGAGTACGTCTCTATGCTGAAACTGATCAATGTCGATGTCGACAACGGGACTCTCACCAATCACGGGCAAGTTGAGCACTCGGAATTCTATAACGAGGAGGGATTGTCAAGTTGGTGGTCGGGAACAACTAGCATCCGCCGGTCCATATTCATGGGTGATTACGTCTACTCATTCTCCTCTGGAGGTGCAACAGTCCACAGAACTGATGATTTACAACTGATGGTCGAACTGGAGCTTCCCGGAAGCGAACCCTATGCATCTAATGGGGTGGATGCCGTTACAGTAGACCCCGCCGAAGCCCCTACCGAAGAAACCTCAAGCTCTTCCCAGTAGAGCCCGGCTCTACCAGGAAAGCTCCCCTGCTCGGCCCCCCTACTTCTCGCTTGAACACCATCCTCCCGTCAACGAATGTGCTAACCGGCCATCCAGTGAGCCCCATTCCCTCGAAGGCACTCCACCCGACTTTGGTCCACGTCTCCGAGTCGGAAATGCTCCTTTTCGATTCCATATCCACTAGAACCATGTCTGCATCGTAACCATCCAGAAGCTTTCCCTTTCCCTCCATTCTGTAGACTTGGGCCGGGCCCTCGCACATCCACCTAGCTACATCTGGGATCGAGCATCTTCCTTCTGCCGCATGTGTAAGCATCACTGGCAGTGATGTCTCGACACCTGGCATCCCCGAGTGAGCTTTTGGGAATCCCAATGCCTTGTTCTCTTTGGTATGAGGTGCATGATCTGTGGCAATGCAGTCAATCGTCCCGTCTTTCAGCCTCTTCCAGAGAGTTTCCCTGTCTTCCGTGTATCTGATCGGAGGATTCATGATCAGGCGCGTACCCCTATTCTCGACATCGTCTTGGTCAAAAGTGAGGTGTTGAGGGCAGACTTCCGTAGTCACGTGCTTGCTCTTGTTCCCAGCCAACCAGTCGGCTTCCAGCTCACTAGTCAGATGAAGCACATGGAGTCGGTGGGAATTTTCGTCTGCTAGTTTGCAAGCCCTCTTCGTAGCGATTAGAGCTGTCTCGCTGTCTCGCCACTCTGCATGCGCAGCGACATCTCTTCTTCCCTCGAATTGAGGCCTCCTCTCCTTCAGCCTATCTTCGTCCTCAGCATGAACAGCGATCACTCCTGCTGTACTCGAGAAAATTTGTTCAAGGGCATCCTGTTCATTGACCAGAAGATCACCGGTGCTGCTTCCCATGAAGATCTTGATTCCGCAGACTCCATCGATCGAAGTGGGGCTATGCGGAGTCCCAACTGCAGCTTGGAGCTCTGGCAGGTTATCCTGAGTAGCACCGATGAAGAAACCGTGGTGGGTAACAGCATTTCTAGAAGCCGAGGCAATCTTGGAACGCATAGCCCCCATGCTAGTTGCGGAAGGTACGTTGTTCGGCATGTCCAAGAACGAAGTCACACCTCCGGAAGCAGCAGCTTTGCTTCCGCTCCCTATATCCTCCTTCTCAGGTTGCCCAGGCTCTCTGAAGTGGACTTGAGGGTCAATTGCCCCTGGCAGCAGTAGCAATCCTTCGGCCTCCACAACTACCTCTCCCTCCCTGGGAGTAAGCCCTCCCCCCGGGGCCACTGAATCGATCAATCCACTGAATGCACGGAGATCACCATGAACCAATCTACCTTGAAATACCATCTCAGCGTTTCTAATCAGAAGTGACTGTTCCATGGCCCTCCTAGAGAGCCGGTGACTGAACGTTGAATACTGTTCGCATCAATAAAGTTGAGAAACCACATCAGTATGTGTAAAATAGGCTAGCCTTCAGCGGACGAATAGCGGGTTGGAGTAGTCAGGTTATCTCGTCGGGCTCATAACCCGGAGACCGATGGTTCAAATCCATCACCCGCTACCAAAATATAGGGTGAAAGTGAAAAATCGATAGACTGCTCTGATTCGTCGTGCATGAATACTTTCATAGAACTCCTAGGGGTCCTTCGTTTGTTCATATACTTCCGATTGAGAACAGGAGAATATTGGTGATTGGATGAGCGAAGAAACAGCGAGTGAGAAAGTGGCAGAAGAAGAGATAGTGATAGAAGTGGACGAACCCGAGCCGACGATAGAGGATTTACCGGGCGTAGGCCCAGCAACTGCCGAGAAACTTCGAGAGGCAGGATTCGAGGATCTCTTAGCTATCGCTGTAATGAGTCCATCAGAACTATCCGAGCAGGCAGAGTTGGGAGAGGCAGTCTCAGCAAAGATCATTGCAGGTGCCAAGAAGCTAGCGAACATTGGCGGATTCGTCAGTGGTGCTGCACTTCTTGACAGGAGAAAGAGAGTACAGAAGCTGACATCCGGAGCATCATCTTTGGACGAGCTCCTCGGTGGCGGATTCGAGACTCAGGCAATAGTGGAGGTATTTGGTG
>CBFIAW010000060.1:0-5727 GCA_965660655.1 Candidatus Thalassarchaeaceae archaeon
GGGTGATAGAGGACAGCGTGGATCTGGTGGCAGTGTTGGACGCTAAGGTCAACGACGCCATCAGACTTGGATGGCGATCGGTCGGCGACGTCGTCACAAGTCCAGATGGTAGGTTGAACCAGACGATGGTCAGAGTGCGCTGAGGTCAAGCCGGCTCACCCCCCAGCGCCTCGAGGGGGGCAATAGGCCTAGTGACGAATCTATGGGCCCCCATTCAATCAACCGTGGTCACTAGGGTTACTCCTACTCCCAATCAACTACCCCTAGTAGACAGGGTACCCTATCTATTGTCCGTGATAGGTAGGGGTGCCCCACTAACCCATCCAACTAGTGATGATTGGTTGGGGGGGTCGATTCAAATCTTGGTCCCAACTTTGTCGGAAATGTTCTTCGGAATTTGAACTCCTGCTCTGAGATCTTTGTTTGGAATCGGTTCCATGAACCTACTCTCGATTGGCAGAACCCCCGCCCACCAGGGGCCACTCAAGTCCTCTTCGTCATCATTGGCCCCACCAGATCGAATTTTCGCAGTCGCATGTTCTATGTCGACAGCAACCACTGAGGTTGCTCGCAACTCCTTTTCAGTTGGTTCACGGGCTTCCCCCCATCTTCCTTGTACTAGAGCATCGGAAATTACTCTGAGACTCTCGAGCTTCTCAGCCCCTTCTAATTTCCTACCGCTACCGAAGGCCACCACGGAGCGATAGTTCATGGAAGAGTGGAACAGAGAGCGAGCCAACACAATTCCATCCAAATTGGTAAATGCCAAACACAGATTCCTTCCAGAGCCCGTCTCTCCAAGAAGACGTGATGCCTTGGCTCCGTGGAGATAGATGGTCCGTCTTGCCCTGCCATGGATGCAAGGTATTACGAAAGGACGACCCTCTTGGATGAAGGAAACGTGACAAATCGGTGCCGAGTCGATAATGTCGTGAATGGTTTCCTCATCGTAATGAGCGCGATCAGGTATCCTCCTGACTTTGCTGTGAGACTCCTTGCTATACTCGGACATGATTCGCGGGGGCGCTCGCCCTTTGAAACCCCTTTGACCCGCCCGTGACTCATAGGGTGCATGAGTGCAACCCTATGCGACTGACAATGTTTCATTGGGTTCTGCCGAGGAGCCCTATGACTCGGATATGACTCATTCATACCGACTGACTGAGGGGCGACTCATACGCTACCCTCTGACAAGCGGGCTAGTCAGCGGTGATCAGTACTGATCGTTCGCGAGGCCTAGAAGACCCAGCTCGTCAAGCTTAGCAGAAGGTGCTAAGAAGGTGACTTGCACGACTCCAGGATGCCTTCCAATCTCAATCGAACCGGTGATAGTGGCTCTATTCTTGATCTCTGGTACAGGCGCTCCAAGTAGTTCTGCGGCCCTCTCTAGTCCATTTTCCGTCGCAGCATTGAGATCAGGACCGGAACCGACTATCGAAATTGGGACCGAGTCCTCTACACCAGACATTCCCCAACCGCTGGCGACCTCCTCTGCCAGAGACCGCTCCTCGTCGGAGATCGGCTTGGCGAGGTACGGGAGGTCCTCCTCTACTGGGAATATGATCGGTCCATCGATATCCAGGCCCTTCAGAACGTGAACCTGTACTGTCACCGTTCCCGAAACATCGGTCGTATGACCTGCAATTTCACCGTCTCCCTGCATTGCATGCATGTCGCCCATGTATACCCCTCCCCCTGGGACCTTTACCGGACAGATTAGTATTGATCCTGCCCTAACAGCATCGATGTCCATGTGACCATCAGTACGATGCTTGAGGTCCTCGGCGGTGATAGCCTGCGGATGCGGGGCACCAACTAGGAATGTCCCGAAGTCTCCTGCATTGTGAGAGTCCGGCATGGCGATTGAAGGGCAGGTCCCTAGCTGACCCATGAATGGCCTAAGCCTCGCCACGATGCCCACAAGATGATGGGGGCAGAATGTAAGGACGGAATGCTGGATAGCGTTCTGAGGCATCGCTGCGTAGTGTTTGGCGTCATGCGCGATCTTCTCTGCTGCACTCTTGTCAAGAGTCACTCCAAGGCTTCTGTTGTTGTCGAATGCGATTGTGTATCCGTTAGTGAACTTGAATGGGCTCGCTGGCTTCCCAGTGGACTTGAATTTGACTGCGTCCTCTCCTATCCCCTCGACATAGCTCTCTGGGTTCAACTCCTCGTTGTCCGGATCGTACTTGGCTACGTACGGGTCACCCATATACAGGCCGTCGACCCAGTAGTCATTCCCAGAGGAAGTGGCTATCGATGTCACGGAGATCTCCTTGATCCTGATTGCTATCGCATCGCCGACCTCTGCGCCTTCGACGGCTACCGGTATGGTGACCTCGTGACCCCCACGGAGCTCTGGGGTGATCATTGGGCCCCAACAGCCCGGGGCGGTGTTTGCTATGATGTGTCCACCATCCTTGACCGGTCCAAGCATTGGCTTTTCCGGGTCCAGGACTCCGTCAGTGAACTCGTTCACGTATACTGTTTCTCTTCCTTTTGTTTCTTCTGTCATTTCATCATCTCCTGAGTCATCCACCTGCAGCAGGCATCAGAAGAGTAATCTCCTGACCCGGACTAATTTCCTCACTGGCACCTCTGTGGTTTCCCGAGGAGAAAGGTATCGCCTCGAGTATCGTCCCAGAGGATCCGGGGTACCTGGAACTTATCTCGTCCAAGATATCCTGAATGGTCGTCGGCTCTGTTACTTCGACACTAAGCCTCGAAGTTCCGATTTCCTCTGCCAGTTTTCCATTGACACGAACAGAGAAGGTTGCCTTGCTAGGGGGCGTCATGAGTACCCATGGGAAGAACCACAAATAAAATTGGTGATGAGGGCGAAGAAACTGATGCCGAGATTAATTAGGAGAGTCAGAGGGTATCGTATGAGCGGTATCGCAGTCAGTCGGTTACTGTGATACCGCTCACACGCTACCCTCTGTGTCGTCACACTGGTACGAACTTACACATTCTAGGAGATCACTAGAGAGACATCATCGGCATAGGCGTCGTTGTATCCAGTTTCGTGGTATGCGTTCAGAGTAACTCTGACCCATACAGAATCTTCTGGGACTTGCCCAACGGCCTCACGCAGATAGATTCCAGTGACCCCATCCCTGTCAGCTGCGTAGACGGGGCCTATTGCTTCGTAGAGAAGTATATCTCCATTGGAATCGAAGAACTCGACAACAACTTCCATGCGATCATCCTGATCCGAGTACCCTCCGAGGAATGCTGAAAGCATGTAGGTCAGATTCCCCCAACCAATCTCTTCGGAAATCCCCGAGAGGTCAATCTCTTGGTGCATTGAAGATTCTTCCGAGCCCCCTCCAAAGTAGTTGGACCCTCTTTCTTCCGTCCCTGGATCAGTAGACTGTAGGTAAGTGGGAACGTTGTAAATCCAAGTCGTCATAGTCGAATTGTCAACCCATCCTGGAATCGATGAATCGTATCCCGGGGTCATCCCCCGTTCGTACTCGCCATCGCCGTTGAAGACCAGATTGACCCCCAGTTCCGCGACCGGTGGGGCGGTGGCCTCGATTGCAAGCGCCCTTCCATCTAGGTCCCATGCGGGATCGACCCCGACTCCGAGATGACGGAGCGCAGTTGGAACTGCATCGACCGCATCGGGAGGTGGCCATATCTCCCCCGTGGACTCCGCGCCCCAGATAATCAAGGGGACATCCCTGTGCTCCGGGATGTTGTATCCGTGCCCATAGCCAGTTCCTGCATGGTCCGATGAAATGATTACCATCCATTCTTCGTTGTGGTAGTTTGGGCGTACTTGGATTGCATCCATGACCTCTCCGAGCCAGATATCAGTCTGGTTCATCCCCGACAGATAGTCGGGGTTGGAAGTGGTGAATCCTGTGCTATGGCCGTATGCGTCCATTATGTCAAGGACCAAGGTCGCCGCATTCATCTGCTTGGTCGCCAAGTCTGCAACCAATTTATCGACGATTGTCTGGTCGTATCCTTGGAAGTAGTCCCCGCAACCGGAGCAAACCGAGTCGTCCAGAGCAGCGTCGGACATGCTGGGCCAATTGTGGTAGGCGGATCGATGCGTGTCTGGAGCCGCATCTCTTAGCAGCCGGAACCAGTAGGGGTATTGCTCGTAGTTGTGGTCATCGAAGTTGTTGCCGTTAACGTTGTGCTTGTCCCGATGGACCCCTGTCAGGAAGCTTGAGTGCCCAGAGCCGCTGATAGTCGTGTCCTCGACCCTAGCGGCCATCGAGTAGGCGCTCTCTGGCAGCATCGAGTCAATGGTAGGAGTGTGCCCTACTGCTATCGAATCGGGTCGCCATCCATCGATGAGAACCATCAGAACATGTCGCGTCAGATATTCGCACGAACCGTCGTTGTAAGACGTGTTGGGGGTGAAATTGAGTGCCTCGGGATCATCGCATCCGAAGACGACGTAGGGACTGAAGACGCACGTTCCGTCGTCCTCGGTCGCATTCTCATTGAAGTTCAGAGCATTAGAGTAGATGCACCCGGGCATCTCCTCCGGGGGTTGCGGGAACTGGCACGAGCCGTCGTCAACAGACGCAACCTCATCGAAATTTAACGCTCCTTCGTATGAGCAACCGGGCGTCCCCTGGGGTGGTTGCGGGAACTGGCACGAACCGTCGTCCAAGACTGCTGACCCGTTGAAGTTCAGGGCGCCCCG
This sequence comes from Candidatus Thalassarchaeaceae archaeon, assembly GCA_965660655.1. GTDB lineage: Archaea > Thermoplasmatota > Poseidoniia > Poseidoniales > Thalassarchaeaceae > UBA36. The sequence continues at coordinate 4,670 of CBFIAW010000060.1, forward strand.
ATACGTGCATCCAATCGGTTCCTCGACTGCTGTTTCCGTCGTGGTGCATCCAGACAGAGACGCTGATAGGAGAATAACCACAACTAGTTGGATGCGTAGACTCATGTGTTCACGAAGATGCCCACTTCTATGAATTGTTCCAGTTTCCCGACGAAACATAGGGTGGGGAATCTGACAATTAGATACGTCATCCTGGGTTCTGCCTACATACCCATTATGATGGCCTTTGTCATAGAGGGGTTACTCAGTGTACGGAAGTAGATGTAGGCGTCAAGAAGTGATACCCTAGTTTATGCATACGTAATACAGGGGTCCAGAAGTAGAAGAATAGAATTACAATTTCTCTTGTTTTCTCTCTTCGTCATAGGCATCAACAACCTTGCCAGCCGTACGAAGAAACATCCTTTTCAAACCCTCGAAATTAAGATATATTGTCCCACCAACTGTCAAGAAGACTCCTCCAATTATTGTAAAAATACCTCCAATGTAGACTCCGACTCTAGGCTCGGTATTCTCAAAGGTTGCAAATCCAGTTTGTACCATGATAATCCCAGCAATGAGTATGACTATTCCAGATATTATCAATGAGTATGGGATGATTTTTGACATACTATCCATTCCCTGTAATATCTCATCTGTCCCTACAATAATTACTACATATAGTAATCTATGAAGTATATCATAATGGGGCTCAAGTAGGTCCCAAGATTACTCCCGTATCATGAAGGACCCCCAAGTGGTAGGAGGCCACATGGAACACACCCATGCCATGCAAATAGTGGGCGGCGTAGCGCTGCTTATAGGACTGAGAATGAACATTGATCCGGTGGGATTTAACAAGAGCATCTTCGGAGACGTCGAAGGCATCGAAAGTGGAGAATCGTCTGCCATGAGGATGGCGATTGGAGGAGGTTTACTGGCCCTCGCGATGGTCAACATCTACTGCAGCTTCAATGTCGAAGATGCTGCAGCCGGCGAGGCCATTCTGACTGGTACTGCCATGGGTTTGGCCGCCTTCTTCGTTACAGTAGCGGCCCCCAAGTTCAGAGGCTACACGG
>CBFIAW010000061.1:0-5699 GCA_965660655.1 Candidatus Thalassarchaeaceae archaeon
ATGAGATGTGTAAGAAGCTAGAGCTGGATCTTACTGGGAATCGAACCGTTCTGATGGGGAGAGTTGCAGGGGTGCTGACAAGTCAGATGAATGGGTGGGGGAGGATCAAGCGGAGCCTGAGGAGGAATGGACTCCAGACCTCTCATTTCCAGGAATCAGAGCCAGAAGTCAAGGTGGAAGGGGGGACAAATACGGAGATTGCCACAGATGAATTCCATGCAGTCCCCGCCCAAGCCTTACTGGAGGATGCCAGTGACTCATTATTGATGGGCCTGGACAATCAACCCAGTCACGTTCAGGGGGACATTCTGACAATTCATTCCAGAGTGGGTGATCTAGAGAGAATGGTGGGGACCATACTAAGGGGTCACGGAGGCTCATGGGGGGATTCTGAGAGGGACCTCCTACTACGACTAGTCGACAGGAGGGGGTGGCCAATTAGCGAGCAATTCGTCAGGCACCGGGTCCTCATGGTCGCGACCAACATCGCCGAAGTGAAGGGTGCAGAAATGGCCTCAGACGGAGAAAAAAACCCATTGGTGGAGGATACGGGTGCAGCAATCGATAGAATCAGGTCTAAACTGTCTTCACTAGATTCAAACGGCGATTAGGGAAGGGTCATGAAGAACTAGAGAAGAAACCGAATCTAGGTTCTGAGATTTCCATTGTAACGTCCCTGAGGTGCTCTATGGCATCCTCCGCCGCTTCTCCAGATGAGCCAGCCGAGATGCAAGCCGCAACAAGGTCATCGTATCCAACTAGTTCTCCCTCATTGGAATTCATTATTCCCAATATTACGTCTCTTGGATCAGCACTCTCGTTTGCCTGAACAGTCTTCTCAATAGCAGGTTCGAAATCATTGTTAGAGACAATTTCCTCTGTTTCTTCTGCTCTTCCTAGGGCCCTAGAGAAAGCCTTGAGAACCCAAACCCTGTAAGCCTCTGTATCAAATTCAGAGTAATGTTCTCGAGACTTAACCAACCCCGAAACAAGGTCATTCGGAACCCCAGCGTCCCTTAACCCTTCTTCGGTTAATTCCGCCCCTTGTGATGAATCATATGCGCTTAGCCTCCTGAGAGTAGCATCAGCAGCCTCTACCATCCATGATTTGTATGTCTCGAGATCTATTTCGGTGAAGCTCTCAGCCCTAATTGAGGTGAAAATGCCGCCATCCTCAGACTCCCTAGTTTGTTGCCTTCCTATCATAGAAACAAGAATTGAGTCTCCAGTTTCAAATCTTGCTAGAAGCTCCTCTGCATCAGGATGAAGCTCTGGTTGGAATGGAGCTACATTGAAGTAATGAGTTCCCGAAGGATCTCTGAGTTGTCCGGCATAGTAAGGCCCCGAATCGCCATCCCTCCTCTCCATTCTTTCTAGCCCCCCACAGACCAGACAACGATTCACCCTCGCACCTAGCTTAGTGATGACAAAACTCGGCGCAAACTCACCTACGCCCCTCTCTACTAAGGAAGACTCTGAGTACTCCTGCGCAAAAATTCGAATTGCACTCTGCCTACCTACTCTGACTCCAGATGTTGACATCATATTTCCACCTCCCATCTTTTCATGACTTCTTCGGCTTCTTCTTTCGGCTCCGGAACTAGAATTTCTACTCGTTCTGCCATCAACATTGCACCTTGCCCGTCAACTAAGCACCTCCCGTGAACCCCCATCTTTCTAGCGAGAATGCGATTTTTCAGGTTTGAAACAAAAACCTCTCTTCCAACATTGGATATCTCACTCTTGACATCATCCATCCCCATGCCCAGGAAAGTCTCGGAAGTTTCTCTACCGAGGATCAGACTAGCATTAGAAACCCCGTCATCTAGTACAAAGCGGAGCCTAAGATCTTCTTCTCCAATCTTAGACCCGTGTTCTGAGCACGAACCATCTCTTAGTACCCTTCTACATTCGGGACATCTCTCTATCATCCCCGAATCAGGTCTTATCATCACGATACTTCCTGAAGTTGAAATCCCTCTTCGGGATCCTCCTTGTGTGAGGCTAGTCAGGTCAACCTCAACCCAGTGATTCTGGGGGTCAATTGCATCCCATGGTGATTCGGAGAGAAACTTCACCTGATTCATGTCATCTATGACTAGGTCAGGAGAGCCCTGCCAGAACTGAACCCTTCCTCCTTCGATCATTATGGTTTCTCCGGGACTGGGATCGAATTCGCACCATGCTGTGAGCCTACATCTTCCACTAGGGTCCATCACGTCCCCGCTCCTAACGGTCTTGGATTCACCATTCTGGCTTTCGAATGATCTTTGTTCCCAACTCTCAACCTGTAATGTGATAGACACGTCCCTCATTCCATTTCTCAGGTCAGCGATGCTCACCTTCTCCGACTTCGCTAACTCGCTAACCTCTGGGAATGATGTATCGTGATATGCCTCGATCACAGTCCCATCATTGATTTGAATCTCCGGCGTCTCTCGAAACTTCCTTACGGACGCACCAACGATCTTCACTAGCGAGCCTACTTCATGCTCGAAATCCTTCCATGAGAGAAAGCCTATGCTGCCCGATGAATCGGATATCCTCCCACGAACTATGGGGATCTCTCCACTCCCATCCTTTCTAATAATTACATCAGACTTTGCTGACATGATCCTCCCGACCACGTTTACGAACCCCTCAACCTCAGAGGCTCTCGCGATATTCAGTGGCTCGTTGCTTGTTGGAGGTGCCGAACCACTCCCCTCCTTCACAACCGTCACCCTAGTCGTTCGGTTGATGTTCAGGGATCGCTTTCCGTTCCACTCGTTTACGGAGGCACCCTCTAGCCTTACGACTGAACCGGGAATCATGGACTCGCCTTTGTTCCCCCAGTCTTTGTAATCCCATCTAACCCTCTCGGAGCTAGCCTCATGGGGGTTGTCTTCTACCCATCCAAAGGCAATCTGCTTCTCCTCGCCCCTAACCATCTGGGTTCTTGGCGTATAGGAAACAACCGCCACTTCAATTGCAACATTCCTGTCATCGGCATCCAACTCTGAGAACCTGTCGACCTTTTTCTCTTCACGGACTGGCGGGGATTTATTAGCCGAAACTTCAACACCAGTGGAAACCTGGAACTTCCTTATTACGGACCTCAATGCATCCTCGGGAGGGATAAGGAAGTCCCCCTCATACCTAGCAAATTCCTTCCCAATCTCCTCTTCATCGGCATTGGGGCACTCTTCCTTCACTATTGCTATCTGGTTTGCATACTTCGTCTGGTCACTCATGTTTATCACCCGTATCAGAGATTGGGCGACGAGACTATTTCAACCAACGATTCATTTGGCCATAGATGCACCAGACACGACGTTATTTGGGAAACGATTGTCAGTGCGTGTTGGGGAAGACTCAGCACCTCATTACCTCCGGAGATGCCTGTTCGAATCGGCGGTCTTTGAACGTGCCCATCGAATTCCAAGTGTACCGACGGCGTTTTCTCTGGTTGCCTCTACGGACTGCCAATGGGTGTTTCCGAACTGTGCCATTTCGGAGTTCTGACCGCCTCTGACAGAGCTAGTTCGGGAGAGTACGAGGACCTAAGTGGACCGGCCATCGAGTCATTCCTCCAAGATGCTGTGACATCACAGTGGAAAGTCATTAGGAGACTTGTAGCAGATGAAAAGGAGGACATAGAGGAGGCTATCGTCGATCTAATCGACAACCAGGGATGCTCCGTCGTCGTTACCACGGGGGGAACCGGCCCATCTCCAAGGGACGTAACGCCCGAGGCGACTGAGGCAGTCTGCGATAGGATGCTACCCGGCTTCGGAGAGCAGATGCGCGCAATTTCGATGAATTACGTCCCCACTGCGATGCTCTCAAGACAGACGGCTGGAGTCAGAGGCTCCTCATTGGTGATCAACCTCCCTGGCACTCCAAGATCAATAAGAGAGATTCTTGACTCGGTCTTTGCAGCCGTCCCTTACTGCGTCGATCTGATCGGGGGCCCCTACATTACAACAGATTCTGAGGTGGTAGACTCATTCAGACCTCCACACGCGCGACGCGAATGATTCATCCGAGGAACTGGTTTCGGAAGGCTATGGCGAAGATGAAGACGGGCGTCGGCAGTACCGACAGAGCAAATGATGAGATCCGAGAAATCGAGGTCAAGATAGACTTCACCCCCAATGCCTTGGCATCTATCCTGTACAACCAGGGAAACACGCAGGTGCTAGTGTGCGTAACCAAGGCTCCATCACTACCAAGATGGTTCCCAAGGGATTCCGACAGGGGCTGGGTTCATGCCGAGTACTCTCTACTACCAGGCTCAACAGACACTAGATTCCGCAGGGAAAGAAGCGGGGCCAAGGGTAGGACTATGGAGATTGAGAGGCTAGTGGCAAGATCTCTGAGAGGGGCTGTCGACCTAGAGCAACTAGGCCCAGTGGCCCTCACCGTCGACTGTGACATACTGAATGCTGACGGAGGGACGAGGTGCGCCTCGATCACGGCAGCAAATATCGCTCTCAGGCTCGCAGTCAGACGCTTAATCGCCTCGGGCGAGTGCCTCCCCAAGGGGAAGAGACTGACCAGGGAGGAGATTAGGAAGGGAGCGGAGAAGGAAAAACTCAGCCAGAAAGAGATGGATTCGCACGAGATGTCCGTGATGCCAAACGATGTGGCCGCAATCAGCGTGGGCATGGTTGAAGGACAGATTTGGACAGACCTGGATTACATCCTCGATAGCAATGCGGATGTGGACATGAACGTCGTGATGACAAGTGCAGGTGAATTCGTAGAAGTCCAAGGTACTGGCGAGGAGGCGACCTACTCTAGGAAGGATCTGGATTCCCTGATCGATGCGGCAGAGATAGGAATTTCCAAATTGCACCAACTCCAGACTGACATCCTCTCAGATGCAAGTTGATGGTGGGACTGGCCGGACTTGAACCAGCGGCCTCCGCATCTTCAGTGCGGCGCTCTCCCAGCTGAGCTACAGTCCCGTAGCATCCCCGCCACCACCGTCCTGACTTCAAGCCTTCCTAGTACAGGGGGTGGGAAACAAACTCCGTTCCGGCACTAAGTAGAAGACCCACTCGACATAAGAGGGGTCATGAGTCAGAGCCCACAAAATACAGTCCTACGTTCAGATTACGATGCATCGATCATCGGATTATACGCATCCCTAGTCGCAGGTGGGCTAATGCTGGCATATGCGATATACTACGTCACCGTCGTAAATGTCAGCGACGACTATTCTTTCCTGACCCTGGGAATCATTACCGGGGCTACAGCAGTTTCTGTGATAGGCATGCATGAGTGGTTCAGGCACCAATACGGGAAAGACAGGGTGGAGAACCCGATAGAGGAGTACGGAGGGGCCATAGCGGTTCTGATGGGAGCCCTCTCAGCAGTGTGGCTTTCCCGATTTGCAGTGTTCTACGCGGGACCAGAGATGGGGTGGATAGAATTCCAAGAAGGGGATGTTTGGATGCCAGTCTGGCTAGCGGCACTGCAGACTGCGGCAATTCTTCTAGTGATGGAGATCAGCACCTTCTCAATACGGAGGCACTCACTCGGGACCCTCCCTAGGACTGTGGTGGTGCTAGCCCCCTTGGCCGTGGTTTTCAGCGGGGTCAAGATTTGGCTAGAATACTCCAGAGGCGAGCTGGAGGAATTCATCACCATCTCAGTCGTTCTTCTTACCGGTTCCGCCATCCTGTATTCACTCAGACTAGACAGGGCCATCC
>CBFIAW010000062.1:0-5363 GCA_965660655.1 Candidatus Thalassarchaeaceae archaeon
CCGTTCGAATCTCTCGAATATTTTTCCATCCAGACAACGATGGCACAGGTATACGCCGAACATGAAAATTGCACCATCCCAAATCGAATGCGAGACTTTGCGCGGCCAACCATCCAGACCCCATGGCCAATCCACTGCTCCATGGAGGAATTCAGGGCCCAGAAAGAGGAACGTGAACTCCCAAGTCGAACCAATGAGGGTCCCTGCCCAGAAGGCATACAGGTAGGACCGGGGGATTTGCCCAGTTCGATACAGCCAATGGAACAGGGCCACGAAAATCACTGCCAACGCGAAATCAGCGACCATTAGGAAGGCCGCTAGTGGCTCCATGGTCGTTGTGGCATAAATTGCCTCATAGTGCCATTGGTTGAAATTCATAACGTTGCAAGGCCCATGGGATAGGATTGAAGACACCCAGTCCTAGCGAGAGGCATGACCGAGGCACGGCACCCACTGGCCCGACTCATGACTCAGATGAGGGACCAGAGAGGGACAATCATCCTCGCATCAATTTGCTCCGTCCTGAACAAGATATGGGACCTGGCACCTCCCGTCCTGATCGGGATGGCCATTGATGTAGTGCATCAACAGGAGGAGTCTTTCCTAGCTGACTACGGATACGTAGATCCGTGGGTGCAGCTTCAGGTCCTCGCTGGCATCACAGTTGTAATCTGGGTCCTAGAGTCTCTTTTCCAGTACTTCTACGGGATCCTGTGGAGGAATCTAGCGCAGACCGCGCAGCACGAACTTAGAATGGATGCATACCGGCACATCCAGAACTTGGAGATGCAGTGGTTCTCCGAGCAGAGCACTGGCGGCCTCATGGCGATAATGAATGACGACGTCAACCAGCTCGAGAGGTTCCTAGACCACGGGGCCAACGACCTCCTGCAAGTGGGGACCACCGTTATCGTGGTAAGTGGAATCATGTTCTCGCTTGCACCAGAGGTCGCGATTCTCGCGATTCTCCCGGTCCCAATCATCGTCGGTGGCTCGTTCCTCTACCAGAGGAGGATAGGGGCCCGCTACACCGAGGTCCGCAAGGAGGTGGCAGAGCTGAACGCCATCCTGAACAACAACCTGCAAGGAATCACCACGATCAAGTCGTTCACTGCTGAGGAGAGGGAGGCACAGAGGGTAAGTGAGGCATCCCAGTCATACAGGGATGCGAACAGGTCCGCCATCCAACTCTCCGCCTCGTTCGTACCGCTGATCAGGATGGCCATCCTGTTCGCCTTCACAGCAAACCTCCTCGTTGGCGGGAAGTATGCCCTCGAAGGGAAGATAGGCCTAGGGGAGTACTCAGTCATAGTGTTCATCACCCAACGCCTACTATGGCCCCTCACCAGGCTCGGAGAGACCTTCGACCTGTACCAGAGGGCCCTCGCATCCACAAGCAGGGTTCTCGACCTACTCGACACCGAGATCGGAGTGGTCGAGGGCGATACCAGCCTTGGGGGGGTCGAAGGTGACATCAGGTTCGAGGGCATCCGGTTCACATATCCCGGGAGAGAAGTCGTCCTGAGGGGTATCGATCTAGACGTGTCAGCAGGGAAGACAGTCGGCCTCGTGGGAGCGACCGGTTCCGGCAAGACGACCCTGGTACGACTTCTCCTCAGGTTCCACGACCCGCTTGAGGGTAGTGTAACCTTGGATGGTCATGATGTCAGGGAACTCAAGCTAGACTCACTGAGGGGGGCGGTATCTCTGGTCAGTCAGACCACGACCCTGTTCCCTGGGACGGTTAGGGACAACGTGCTCTATGGCAGACCAGAGGCCTCCGAAGAAGAGATGGTCGAGGCCGCCCGCATCGCAGAGGCGACCGGATTCATCGATGAGCTCCCCGAGGGCTGGGGGACTAACATCGGGGAGGACGGTCACCGACTATCAGGGGGCCAGAGGCAGAGGCTAGCAATCGCCCGCGCAGTCCTGAAGGACGCACCCGTTCTGGTCCTCGACGAGGCTACGAGTAATGTGGACAACGAGACTGAGGCAGCACTACAGCGCTCGATTGAGAGGATCTCACGCGACCGGACTACCCTCATTATCGCCCACAGACTCTCCACTGTGAGGAACGCAGACACTATCGCGGTGATGGAGAGGGGCCAGATTACGGAGATAGGCCGCCATGACGAGCTCGTCTCCCAAGAAGGTCTGTATGCGAGGTTGTGGGCAGTCCAGACCGGGGAGGCATCGGAATGAGCCACGAGGATAGCGTACCGAGGTTGAACAACCTGGCAGAGTCACTCGGCATGGAGATAACTGACTTCAGCGAGGGGGTATGCGTCGTCGAACTCACTGTGGAGGAGAAGCACCTGAATATGGGGGGGATGGCACACGGAGGGGTGCACGCGACTCTGCTGGACACGGCAATGGGGGGGACACTCGTCTCGTTAATTTCCAAGGAGGAGTGGTGCGCTACAGCCCAGCTAGACATCTCGTACCTGAATGCGGTTAACGAGGGAGTCCATCTCGTAGCCACAGCCGAGGTCGTACGAAGGGGGAGGAACCTTGCCCATGTAGAGGGCAAGCTCGCAACTAGGGAGGGCAAGCTGGTGGCCACTGCCAAGGGGACGTGGGCTATCTGGGAGACTCGTCCAAAGAGAAGAGGCGGCTGATTCAGACCCATGCAGGGGTCAAATTCAAGAGGGGTAATATCCTCTTGTGACCATGGCAAGGAAGGACTCTATCACATGGTTCATGATGGGCATAGCGCAGATACTAATTGGAGAAGCAATCATCGAGGCAGGTACATCTGAACTTATGGGGACATTGATTCAGTGGTCTGGAGGGGGGACACTAGCCCTCGGATTCTATTTCCTACTTTTCTTGGCTCGACACGAAGGAGAGTTCTCAGAAGTATATAGCAAGGCCGAGAAGACCATCATGATGATAGATCCAGCAACTGGCAGGAAGGAGCTAGTAGACAACTCCCCCACTGGGGTCAAGGCAGCTTGGTACGCAGTGCCCATTGTGATGACATTCATAGGTGCGATGGCCTGGCTTGTTGGCTGAGGAAGCCCGATGACCCCTAGAGAAGACGAGACCATCGTCGACAAGGCAATCGGAAACCCGGCATTCGATCAGATGTTCGGGTATCACATATTCTTCAGAAGAGCTGCCATCCCTGTCCTACTTTTCCTGATAGGGCTGCTGGCTTACACCATCTTCGACTCATTCCTCTCTTCCCAGAACACACTCACGCTGTCCTTTATCGTGGTCGGCCTCTCCTTGGGCCCGATTCTGAACCTAGAGCGCTACATGGGGGCCCTATTGTCAAGGAAATGAGACTTTCTTGACACTCGTGCCGCCGAACAAGTCAAATCTTACCCATCTCACGCAGATACGATGGCTGACTTCAGTTTGTTCGGATTAATAGGTTTTGGAGATGCAACGGGGGTTGAGCTGCTCTTCGCAGCAAGTGCGCTTGTGGGAGGGATACTGTTTGTCCTCTACTTCTTCCTGCTGATGATCGGAGGCATTGCTACCGATGTCTTCGGTGGCTTGTTTGGCATCGATGTCGACCTAGGGGCCGATGCCTCATTCAAGGCTCTAACTTTCCAGGGAATCATGGCATTCTTGATGTTCTTCGGCCTTGGTGGCCTTTACGTTCTGAAGTCAGACGGGGGTGCCAGCCTTTCTATCCTCGCAGGAGGCATCGCAGGGGGGGCTTCAATGTACGCCACAGGGAAATTGTTCGAACTCTTTGTCACTCTGCAGCAGGATGGAACTACCGATCTCGTCGAGGCAGTCGGGTCAAAGGGGCAGACATACCTGAGGATAGCCGCTGATGGGGTGGGACAGGTCACCGTGGAGGTGAACGGGGCTCAGAGGACATACAATGCAAAGTCGGAGGACAATACCGGAATAGCAACTGGGGATTTCATCGAGGTAGTCGATGTCATCGGTGAGGTCTTGGTCGTGAAGAGGATATAACTTCTCGATGAAATTTCTTGTTCCAGTATCACCCCAAAGACCGCGACGGGTAAGCATTCATAGGTAACCAACCCTTCTTCTTGAATGAGTTGAGCCAATGGCAACGTCAGCAGATATACTAGGAATAATGATTTTTGCAGTTGTACTGATTCTTGTGGCCGCTGTGATGTTTTTCGCACAGCGATACAAGAGATGTCCACCTGACCAGATTATGGTGATTTACGGTAGGACCGAAAGGACGGCTGACGGTCGTCCGAAACCATCCAAGATATTGCATGGCGGCGCTGCGCTGGTATGGCCCTTGATTCAGGACTATGCATACATCTCACTGAAGCCGATGACGATCAACATTAACCTCGAGAAAGCACTGTCTCTACAGAACATCAGGATCAACGTTCCGAGCACCTTCACGATCGGTGTGTCCACTGAGCCGGCCATCATGGCCAATGCAGCAGAGCGTCTTCTTGCGTTCAAGGCCGATGACATAGAGGAGATGGCCAAGGAGATAATCTTCGGTCAACTCCGTCTCACTGTCGCGACCCTCACAATCGAGCAGATCAACCAGGACCGTGACTCCTTCCTTGAGCTGATTCAGAAGAACGTCGGCCAGGAGATGAGGAAGGTTGGGTTGTATCTGATCAACGTTAACATAGCGGACATTACAGATGAGTCGGACTACATCGAGAGCATCGGCAAGAAGGCCGCATCCACTGCTGTGGAGCAGGCTAGGATAGATGTTGCAAACGCCCAGAGGGACGGTGCAATCGGTCAGGCAAAGGCAGACAGGGCCAAGGATATTGAGGTAGCTCAGAACGATGCCGAGGCAGAGAAGGGCCGTAAGGCCGCACAGGCCGACCAGCGCGTATACGTCGAGCAGCAAGAGGCCATGGCTGTTGCTGGTGAAAATTCAGCCCAGGCCGAGATCGCTATGGCGAACGCCGACCTAGCTGAGGCAGAGGCGTCAGCCAAACAGCGGGCCGATGTAGCCACCGCTCAATCCGAGGCAGAGATTGCTAAGGCAACATACGACGAAGAGGAGCAAAAGCTCAGGGCTAGCGAGATCGTTCGTGAGACAATCACTAAGCAACAGATAGAGATCGCTGCAGAGGCCGATGCTCAGAGGCAGAGGCTGATCGCTCGTGGTGAGGCCGATGCTATTCTCGCTAAGTACGAGGCAGAGGCCGAGGGTATCCAGAAGGTCCTCGAATCCAAGGCTAAGGGGTACAGTAACCTAGTTGCCAGCGCTTCCGGGGATCCGAAGGCAGCAGCAACCCTGCTAATGGTCGAAAAGATCGAGGCCATGGTCAATGCACAGACGGAGGCCATCCGGAATCTGAAGATAGACAAGATCACAGTATGGGACAGTGGGAACAATGCAGACGGCAACTCAGCTACTAGCAACTTCGTTAGCAGCCTAGTGCAGAGCC
>CBFIAW010000063.1:0-5349 GCA_965660655.1 Candidatus Thalassarchaeaceae archaeon
ATGTAATCATTCATGCTATCAGCTAATTGCTTAGTTGCTACAGAAAATGATGATACCTTCTCCTGATCTGCATTATCCACAGCCGTCTTGAAAGCGTTGGCAGCAGCCACCTCAAACGCATTTTGCATCTGCTTTTGCATTGTGCTCTTTTCATCTGTTAGGGCGCCCAAACGGGCTTCAGTAGTTGCGACTTCGACCTTGCTCTGAGACATGGCTTCTTCCACCATCCTAGCTGCTCGTTCGGACATAATTTTCCATACAACGACCGCAGTAATCAGCACGGCAATAGTGATGAGTATTGACTCTGACAGTTCTACCATGCCAATGAACTATAATTCAGAGTACTTTAACTATGCAGGACCGATAATGAGGCATTGAACTATGAATATATTTTCTTAGGTGTTCGGAATCCCGTGGCCATGAGGGTACGAAGGCTGGCCATGCTTCTATCCAATCTTGAGCCGCATCCCTCCAACTCAATCGAACTCGAGCAGTACTCTACCGATGGAGACTTAGCGGCCCGCTGGCTAGCCGATATCGCCGCTTTCGGTGACCTTTCCGAGGGTTGCTCGATCGCAGATCTCGGAGCGGGTAACGGAGCGCTCGGTCTGGGTGCACTTGTGATGGGCGCTGGAAGGGCGATACTAGTTGAGGCCGACCAAGCAGCATGTGATGTCGCGAAGTCTAATTCTGAGTCAATGGGGTTCACTGATTCGGTGGAAATAATCCGCGCCATGCTCGGCCCGGACCCGGTTGATCTTGACTCTGCTGATGTGATAATCAGCAACCCACCATGGGGTAGACAGACGCCTAGGGCCGACCGCCCCTTCCTAGAGGCCATAATCAACGCCGAGGTTCCAGCCCATCTGCTTCACAGTGCGGGGGCCACTCATATCCAACCTCTGTTTGAGGACGCTGGTTGGTCCGCCGAGATGTATGGCGAGGGCGACTTCTCCCTTCCAGCCAAATTCACTCACCACTCTCGAGAGCGTGGAAAGACGAGGGCTGCCTTCTGGCGGCTTGCCCCGAATTAGTGCCAACCGAAGGTGCCGCACCGTTCATAGGGGGTCTTCCGGTCGGCGGGCCGATGGCAGCATCAGTTGGGGACCACGTCACTCCGGGTTCTCCCGTGAAAGTCGATTCTGGAATCGATGTCGGCGAAGGCATACACATGGCTGAAAACGGCCCAATTGCAATCCTTTCTGGCAACCTTGTGAACAATTCCGGGGTGATTTCTGTAGATTCATCGGCACCTCCTATCAATTCGCCCAAGATGGGAGATGTGATTATTGGAGAGGTGAATCGCCTCAATGAGAAGACTGCCGAACTCAGAGTCCTCCATATAGAGACGAACGAGGGAGGGCATCGGGCAGTTCCGGCTCTGACACTCTTCGCCGACGTCTTCGTATCCGAGATTGTTGACCGTTCCATCCCCTCCGCTGGAGATACGATGAGGAAGAGGGATATCGTTCGTGCCAAGGTGATCAACGTTGAGCCGATGTTGAAGGCCACGACCAAGGGTGACTCGGACCTCGGTGTCCTCTACGCTGCTTGCCCTCCCTGTGGAGAGGTTCTGGTACCAAGTGAGACGACTCCAGACTTCAACGTCGAGTGCCCACGTTGCGACTACAGAGGCTTCAGAGCCCTATCGAATGGTTTCGGGCACGGATTCGAAATACCATTGGATTCGGATATTCAGAAGCTGAATCGCCCTGGTCAAAGATGGTCTAGCGAAGCCGAGTCCATGCTAGGTCATGACGGAGCACGACCATACCTGTCACCAGTAGCCGATCATAGGAGGGGATGGTCCCACGAGATTCCCGATTCGGCGAAGAGATCACCATCTTCCAGAGGGAGGGGCGGTGGAAGGCCCCAAAGGGAAATGCACCCGGCAAAGTGCACCCTTTGTGGAACACAGACGAAGGTCCCATTCAAACCCACTCCCGGAAAACCTCTTCGATGCCGTGACTGCATGGATAAGGTGGAGTCTGGAAAGGCCAGCAAGGACGACCTTGCTAAGGAGAGAGAGATCATGAAGAAGGCCAGAGGCAAGGCACAGAAGGAGTATGGAGTCAAGCTGTTCGTCGGGGGAGTGTCTTACGATGCCTCGGAAGACGATCTTAGGGAGGCGTTCGCAGCCCACGGTAAACTGAATGACGTCCACATGGCAATGGACAAGGAAACCAAGAAGCCACGTGGTTTCGCCTTCGTCACTTTCGCCGATAAGAAGGAGGCTAAGGCAGCCATCAAGGCGATGAACAAATCCGATTTCAAGGGAAGACGGATTTCCGTCGAGGAATCATCCTCTGGTGGGAGAGGGAATAGCAAGAGACGCCGTAGAAGGTAGGCCAAAGGTCAGACGTAGAAGTCAGATGAAGCATCGGGTTCTTCAATCCCGAGGTAGTCCTCAATCGAACCATCAACACCGATTCTCTCCATCAGTCTGGCAGCCGTCTCCTTCGTAGTATCCAGATCAAGATCTAGCGGAACATCGAAGGCCTGCTCAATCCACTTGGCCATTCTGTCTGCTGCGAGAACGTCGGAACTTGCCCCCATTGTCTCGGCAATGACTCCAAGAGCTGGAACTCCTAGCGAAGAGGACAACGAGAGAACCATTCCAGCCACTCCAATCATTCCGCCTTTCGGTTGATCCCTGCTTACCACGATGTCCTCATTCTCGAGAGTATTTCGAAACTCTTTGTCTGAGCAGATCACGTAAATCGATCGGCATTCTGGCTCTGCCGACAATCCTGCAAGTACCAGTAATCGACTCGCTTCGGAATCTCTTGCCAATCCGAGAATCGCCTCTGCAACTTCGTACTGCCCCGGGGCAGTCATCGGCTGCATGACTCCAGTAATGATGCAGACGATTTCCCCGTTAGGAAGCATTACGGATTCGATGTCCAATCTAGGAGGGCCAATCAAACCCTCATTGGATAGCGTCGCATGTGGGGGGAAGTCTGGATGCAGAATCCATCCAATGGTCCGTGAGGGGTGCTTCTCAATCAGGCCGTCAACCAGTATCTTTCCCACATTACCTACGCCCGGGACCGCTTCGAGAACCATTGCGCCTTTCGGAAGGCAGCCCCCCTCTAGCCAATGTGTCCTGGTTCTGTTCACGAATCATCATCCTTCCTGGGGCTTGGTAGCGATTTGACCCATTTTTCACTGCCAGCATCCTGCCGTTTCCTGCGTCTAGCACCCTGGGGGTCTTCCGGGGAGAACTTCAGAGCCGCGGCTGCTTCCATCTTACCACCACACTCTTTGCACTTCACGCCAAGGCCAAATGCCTTGCACGCTATGCAGCGTTGAAGCTTCGTTCTAGCCATGAATAGGATTGAGCCCATCGATGAGGTTCATGAAGTATCTTCCCATAATTGTGGCAATCAGAGCCGTTCAATGGTAATCGAGCCTTCGACGGCCCCTATCTTCTTCGAGGCAGCCTCTTGTGCTGCTTCCCAAACCGACTCAGCAGATGGATAATCCGGTGCCTTGATGTCAACTCTGTAGTTGGGTGCGCCGTCATAGTGGCAGGTCAAGGTCACTTCCTCCTCCCCATCAGCGCAATTCTCTGCTGCCTGCAGAGCATCGCTAATCGCCTTGACTCCCTCGGGACCCCATACCTTGATCTCAAACAAGCCTCTTATTTCCACGAAAGGCGGGACGATATTCTCAATCGACAGTTCTGTGACAGTTTTTATCCAGTCCCCTTCGAAACCAGCATCCTCTAGAGCGCTTTCAGTGATGGCACACTCCTCAAGAGCCCCATAAAGGGAACCAAAGGCATCCTTCATCTCTTCTGAAACTGCAGTCGTTTTTCCTTCTTCCCAACCAACTCTCTCTGCTGCCACTCTCATTATCTGAGATGCTCGCTGCTCATTTTTCCAGGATTGAAGGGCACCCCTTCTCCTTTCCTCAGAAACTGATTTAATCGAGAGTGTGACGCTCTCTCTCGCTTTCTTAATCCCGATTACCTTGGCCACTACTCTCTGGCCCTCTCTAACATGGGCCCTGATGTTCTTCACCCATCCAGTCGCGATTTCCCCTATGAATACGAACCCCTCCCTCTCAGGATAGGTGTCTAGTCCGAGATATGCTCCGTTTTCCTTTACGCTCTTCACTGAGCAAACGACCAACTCGCCTTCCTCAGGCCAGTCGTTTGCTAAATCCGCCAAGATTCCGCCCCTCTAGTTCAGAACCTCAACCACGGTACATCCGGTGAGGTTGGCAAGTCCGCCAGCTGGTTCTGCTAGGGTCGATCCGCAAATTGGGCAGGCTACTACCGTCGAAGACCTGTTGAAGAGCGTGATCTCATTTCCACAGTCTTTGCAACTTACTCTGAGAAACTTACCAGCCAATGATTCACCTCAATTATCAACAAGTTCGAACTTTCTAGCTCTCTTGCCCTTAGGGGAATGAGCCTTTCCAGTCTCAGTACACCTGAAGACAAGGTTAACCCTCTTGGTGGGTTTTTCTCCCGATGGCTTCGGCCTGGGGAAACCCCTGTATCCTGCCGTGACTCTCCTGAACCTTCTCTGACCCCACTTAAGCTCGCTCGCCCTCCTCTTCTTGACTCTCTCAACCGTGTGTTCGGTATGCTTTCCAGCATAGGGACTGTATCGCATGATTTTCCTCGGCATCTTGACCATTTGTACGCCACCTCACTCCTTGTGCGCCGCGAGCCACAGATGACCCGTATATGAAACTAGTCGAGCGATTCAGCAAGACTCCCAACTCCCAACCAAGAAAAACACAAGAATCTAGTCCCGGTCCGCAAGTCATGATTGGAGATGAGGGATTAATCTGGGCTTCTCTTCTGATTATGGCTATAGGGAACAGTTTTCACCGAATGGGGCCATCTTTTGAGAGGACCAGATTCGGCTTCCCACTAATGCTCTTGGGCATGACTTGCCTGATCCTGTTCCCAGAAGACTTAGCTGATAGGGAAAGCGAGCTTCATAACTCAATTCTAAGATCAGTTGCACTGATAGTACCATTTTCAATCGGTGCGATACTAATTCTTCGCTATTCACCAACTTATGGGGAACCAAGAACGCCGGGGCTCGTTTCCGGTTGGCTCTTAGTGGCAATCTCGTGGTTTATCTTGTATTCTGAAAAGAGTGCAATTTCGCTATCGGGAACTACAAGGGGGATTCTGGTATCGCTGGGAGTCTTCGTAAGTCTCGTGGCAGTCATCATCGGGACTCACCTGTCCGAGAAATCATCAGCCCTGAAGTATGAGTTGGAACCACTCTCGAATGAGGAAGAGAGTCTGGTAAGAACGATTCTGGAAAGGCGCATGGGGGGTGATGAGCATGGGAATTGAGTTTTCTGAAGCCCTTCTGTTGG
>CBFIAW010000064.1:0-5015 GCA_965660655.1 Candidatus Thalassarchaeaceae archaeon
CATCAGACGCGCCGAGCCTGAGGGATCAGTTGGACTCGATCAGAGAGTACGTCAGACCGTGGATAGTTGGCGGCCAATTCCCCTTGGTTCTTGGTGGGGAACATGGGGTCCTTCTCCCTATCGTGGAGTCATTATCCGACCATCATATGATTTCCGATCTCTCTGATCTTACAATTGTCCAAATCGATGCCCATGCAGACCTAAGAGACCAGTTGAATGGTGAGAGATTCTCACATGGCACCGTAATTCGCAGGGCTCTTGATCTAGGGGTAGGGAGGGTGATACAGATCGGAGTCAGGGCTTTCAGTCTGGAGGAGGAGATGATGATGAAATCCGATGACAGGATTCAGACATGGTTTGCAAGGGATCTCCTTACAGTCTCTAATGGCAATCTGGAGTGGAGTAGGATGATGAGGAGTATTGCAGAAATCTCTGGACCGGTGTGGCTGACATTCGATGTGGATGGTTTGGACGGTTCATTGGTCCCATCCACTGGAACCCCGGTTCCTGGCGGACTAAGTCACTGGGGAGCAGTGGAGGTAATCGAGCAGGTCTTCTCATCAGGAAATTGCGAAGTTATAGGAGCAGATGTCAATGAAATTGTACCTGGAAAGGACGGTAGTCTGACTCAATTCAGCGCCGCCATGATTGCTACAAAGATGGTCTCGTGCCATGTAGCGAATCGTTCAAACAGAAAGGGAGAATGATTGTATCATAAGACCTCAGAGCGGCGCTATGCGCCGCTTGGTAGCTGCAGTAGTACTTGCCTCGCTAGCAGTTTCTTCGGTATCTCCAATGGTTGTCGCTCAAGTGGGACAACCGGATATTGTTCAGGAGCACTGGTACCACTCATATGCCACCCTCACACTTGATGTGAACGAGTGGGCTAACGATTACCCAGAGATCGTTGATTTGGTAGTTGCAGGACAAACCGAACTAGGGAGGGATCTCTGGGTTCTGAGGATTTCAGATTGGAGCGAGGAGTTCAAGCCCGATGGAAGTGAGAAAGACGTGGTTTACATCGATGGGGGGCATCATGGGAATGAGCATCTCGGAACGGAGCTTGCATTCCTGACTGCTGAGTTCTACATAGAAGGATGGGGAGCAGGGGAGCAGGAAGTAATCGATGTACTAACTACCACAGAGCTTCACATTCTAATCATGCTCAATGCCGATGGAAACGACATTGATACTCGATGGAACATCAACCAAGTGGATTTGAATCGGAACTACGACCATTATTGGAATACCTGTCCGACGACCCAGCCTGGGAGCAGTGCATTCAGTGAATCCGAGACTCTGGCGAATTCGATTTACATGAATACTGAAGTTCCTGACGCTGACCTATACGTCACGATGCACACTGGGGTTTGGATAATGCTCTATCCATGGGGAAAATGGCCCGAGCAACCTTCGGACTGGGAGCTTTTTCATTTCATTAAAGACGATGTTAATTCGAACATCTCAGAGATCCCTATTCGAAATGCAAATCAAGGCCTTTACCCGAACTGCGGGACCAGTCGGGACTATGGTTACGGAGTTATGGGATTCCCCACCTTCACATTCGAGACTGATGACGAGCAGTGGTTGCTAGGCACCGTAGAAGCATTGTCAGATCGGCTTGGGGAGGAGATGGATGTGATGAGGTACCTGATAGAGAACGTCTGGTATTGGAGGGCTCGTCTCATCGTCGATTCTCTAGTTGTGGAAAACGGGGAAGTTCGTATCAGTGTATCCAACCTCGGAAGGGCGACTACGTCAAATGCCACTCTGACCTACGTTTCTGAAGAAGGTGAAACTTGGCTCCCAATTGGATTCGACCCTGAAGACTCTCCTTGTGATAGTGCAGAACTTGGATTCAACTACTCCGCACCTGGATGCGGCTTTGGGGTGAATGCCACAAATAGCACCGAGATCACCCTGGATTTCGGGAAGGCACCAATTTCCAGTACTGAAGGACAGTTCTTCTTATTCTACCAGAAGAGGGTTATCGATGCATCTACTTGGGTTACGGAGCCAGTGAATGATTCTGTTGTTGAATTCGACGATCGAGTAGAGAGGGCCCTGTCTTCCCCATCCGTATTTCTCAGCATGATGTGTGTTCTCCTAGCGTCATTCGGAAAGAGGAAAGAGGATTAAAGCACAAATTCCAATTTTCCTCAAAATGGTGGTTTTCCAGAGGAATTGTTTGTAAACTCCCTAGTTATCGTACAGTTTGGTCTATTTATGGAAGTAAGCAACGGTGAATTTACAGAATTGGGTGAGCAGTTGGTTCTGCCTCTCTTCGAAGGATGCGACAAACCGCCAAACAACTCCCTCAGTGGCCTCGGCAGGAGCCAGAGGTCACTAGTCAGGGACGCACTGTCATCTGGTGGTTTTGATGGGAAGGAGGGAAGGAGGATGACGCTGTGGACGCCCGGTTGCAACATCATCCTGGTTGGAATGGGAACAAAGGACTCACTGGGTCACAAGAGAGCAAGGAACACTGGTGCCAGGTTAATTGCATCCATGTCAAAGAAGAAGGGGCTGGATGTCACAGTCAGATTCACTTCCGGCTGGACCTCAATTCGGATGCTGGACTTCGCAGAGGGCATGATGCTGCGCGACTATGAGTTCCTATCGCACCAGGAGTTGCCGGAGAATCATATCGAAGACCAGTGGGATGTTGATTTCCAGGCAAGCAACAGGCACCAGGAAAATCTCTCAGAAGGCCTTAGCACAACACATTCAGTCGTTGGAGGGGTCCATTTAGCACGAGACCTAGGGAATGAGCCAGCCAACGTCCTCTACCCAATGGAGTATGCCAGAAGGGCAATGGAATGGGCCAAGGGGAAGGCCAACGTAGACGTCGAGGTGTACGACTGGAAAAAACTGCAAGAGTTGGGGATGGGGGGCCTGATCAACGTAGGGAAGGGAAGTGAGAGGAAGCCGTGCATGGTTATCTTCACCTTGAATCCGGATGCCGATGAGGGTGTTCGGAGGCCCTGCATCGTAGGGAAGGGGATCACATTCGACACAGGTGGCATATCGATCAAGCCCAGCAGGGGCATGTGGGACATGAAGTACGACATGTGCGGTGCAGCGGCTGTCTTCGGCCTGATGCATGCCCTACACTCGACTGGCTTTGAAAGGAGGGTCAATGGGATCGCATGCCTCGCCGAGAACATGCCAGGTGCTGGTGCCTATAGGCCAGGGGACGTGTTCAAGACATACTCTGGGAAAACAGTAGAGGTGTTCAGCACCGATGCCGAAGGGAGGAACGTGCTTTCCGATGGGCTATGGAAGGCTGGCGAGATGGATCCGGAATACATCGTAGACTTAGCGACACTGACAGGTGCAGTGGTCACTGCCCTTGGAAATCAGATTTCTGGAATGTGGGCAAACGAAGAAGGGGTTGCCAAGAGGCTCAAGGCAGCTGCAAGAAGGAGTGGTGAGCCTGTCTGGAGGATGCCCCTAAATGCACAGTTCCGGAAGTACATGACTGATTCTGCTTTTGCGGATATCAGAAATGGATCGATAGGTGGACGTGCTGGCTCTTCGAACTCAGCTGCCTCATTCTTGGAGTTCTTCGTCCCCCACAGAGGGTTCGACGAGGAGTCGGAGAAGATTCCATGGGTGCACTTGGACATTGCAGGGACTGCGTGGGGGCCTGGTGCCAAAGCTCGCTCTGAGGGGACCAACCCCCTCTTCCAATACGGAACCTCAGGGGTCCACGTTAGGACTCTTCACAGGCTAATCACTGAAGAGTAATCAGTCTTGGTCCTCGTCATCGGAGTCGACGACCTCGAATTCTGCGTCCACTACTCCATCGTCATCGCCCTCTTCCTTTTCCTCTGCCATCTCAGCTGCTGCTGCTTCGTAGAGTTTTGTCGATATGGCATGCATTGATTGCTCCAGTTCTGACATCTTTGCCTGTATCGCAGCCTCATCGATGTCCTCCAATGGAATGGGAGTCTCGTCCTTGACGATCAGAGACTCGAGTTCATCCAACTTCTCAAGAACTGGCTTGGTGTCATCCTCGGATAGCTTTTCCTCGTTTTCATCGATCATCTTCCTAGTCTGGTAGACTATGCTATCCGCTGAGTTCCTCATCTCCACCTTCGCCTTTCGCCTCTTGTCCTCATCGGCGAATTTCTCGGCGTCCTCGATCTTCTGCTTTATCTCATCCTCCGAGAGGGAGGTCTGACTCTCAATCTTGATTGATTGCTCTGTCCCTGTTCCAAGATCCTTTGCAGAGACGTTTACTATGCCGTTTGCGTCGATATCGAACGTGACCTCTATCTGAGGGATGCCTCGTGGGGCCGCTGGTATTCCCATTAGGTGGAATCTACCGAGAGTGATGTTGTCCTTTGAGAACTCCCGCTCTCCCTGCAATACGTGGATCTCCACCGCTGGCTGGTTGTCTGCAGCAGTGGAGAAAGTCTCAGACCTTCTCGAGGGGATTGTTGTGTTCCTCTCAATCATGGTCGTAGTTACGCCACCAAGTGTCTCGATCCCCAACGTGAGGGGCGTTACATCGAGCAAGAGAACGTCGGTAACTCCCTCGTCACCAACAATAATTCCGGCCTGTAGGGCGGCTCCCATTGCAACTGCCTCATCGGGATTGATTCCCTTGAAAGGTGCCTTGCCGACTTCCTTCTCGATCGCCTGCTGTACTGCTGGACCTCTGGTCGATCCCCCGACTAGCAATACCTTGTCCACGTCTCCCTTCTTTATGCTGGCATCCTTCATAGCCTGGCGAGTGGGTGACATCGTCCTCTCGACTAAGGATGATGTGAGCTTCTCAAACTTCGAGCGGGAGAGCGACATGTCAAGATGCTCTGGCTGGCCATCACTCATGGTGATGAATGGCAGGTTGATCTGAGTGGATGGAGTGCCCGATAGCTCAATCTTAGCCTTCTCTGCTGCTTCACGTATCCTGCTCATGGCCTGCAGATCCTTCCCTAGGTCTATTCCAGTAGACTTCTTGAACTCGGAAACTATCCATTCCATTACAGCCTCATCGAAATCGTCAC
>CBFIAW010000064.1:5027-5271 GCA_965660655.1 Candidatus Thalassarchaeaceae archaeon
ATTATCCTTAGAACCTCCAGTCCGGCAAT
Organism: Candidatus Thalassarchaeaceae archaeon; assembly: GCA_965660655.1. Lineage (GTDB taxonomy): Archaea > Thermoplasmatota > Poseidoniia > Poseidoniales > Thalassarchaeaceae > UBA36. Next base: position 5,057 of record CBFIAW010000064.1, read on the forward strand.
CCTTCCTGCATCCTTCGTTGCCTTCCTCTGGGAATCCGAGAAGTATGCTGGGCAAGTCACTACGGCTTGCTTGACCTCTGTTCCCAGATACTCTTCAGCGTCGGCCTTAAGCTTCTGGAGGATAAATGCAGAAATCTCCTGAGGTGAATAGTTGTCCTTGTCAATGTCCTTTGACCAGTCCGTGCCCATTTCTCTCTTTACTGAGATGATGGTTC
>CBFIAW010000065.1:0-5251 GCA_965660655.1 Candidatus Thalassarchaeaceae archaeon
GCAGATAGGAGACCACTGGCTCCTTCCTCTCTGTGAGGGGCCCGCCAAGTCAAGTGCTCGGTCATCCCGTACACCTTGCCATCCTCGCAGGGTAGGTCATAGCCGATGAAGCCGCCATCGGAGTCGTAGTCGAAGTCACAAAGCCCATTGCCGTCAGAGTTGATGTATCCCTGGGCCATCCTCTGACCCATTGTGTCACCTTTCGTGCTCATCTTGAAAACGGACCAGTCTCCGGTGCTGATTCCATCGGATCCGTAGAACGTTGCATTCGTCTCGAGGCTGTTCCAGGAGAAGAATCCGAAGTACGCGCTAACAGCATCGTCCCATCCGTAGAGCCAGTTGCTGATCGGCATCGAGTAGTAGGGGGTGTTGCCAGTGACGAAGTTCAGCAGAACCGGCATCACCGTGTCGAAGTAGAAGTTGGCGACCCAGTCCCTAAGTGCGTGTGCTGCATCCTCGGTTATCCCGTACAGGGAAGCGACATAGGCATCGTCCCAAACGTGCTGCACGCCTTCTGCATCAGGAAGGCTCATCCCAGACAGCTCACCATACATGAATGACCCTGGGAATGATGACTTGAGTCCAATGTCCGGATCGTTAAGGATGAAATCGGATTGTTCCTGAGTCAGCTCTGCCATACCTGCGAAACCGTCTCTGTTAAGCCCTATTGGGATGTATATCCCTCCCAATGGGTCGTAGTCCCCGAATGCAGTCAGCCACCAATCGTTGGAGGACATGGTCCCCTGGCCACCACTCAGAATCAACTCGAACTCAGTAGGGGAGCCAGTTAGTCCCAAGCCCACCCAAGGCTCGACGTATCCCGCAATATCTGCTATCGACAGCAGACCGACGTTGTAGGTCGTCATTGCCCCGAAGTAGTCCGCACTCTGGAGTGGAAGGAGGAGCCCAACTACCATTCCAGGCAGAGGGATCCCGCTTATCTCGAAGGAGGTGAGGAGGCCCACACTCTCGTTGAATAGGAGGTTCTCCAGACTAGCAGGGTCATTCATGGTCACTCCGCTGACCTCTGCGAACCTCTCCTTCAACTGAGGAGTCTGGTTGTTGACCTCTGCTCCTCCGCCCTTCTCAACGAACTTGGAGGCTGCGAGCGAGTAAACCGCCATATCCATATGGTATGTCCACAGTTCTCCGCCGTAGCCATATAGTTCGGCTCTGGCAAAAGTATTGTTCAAACAACCATCATCTACGGCACCCGTCAAGCCACTATCGGGAGCGCAAGGGGCCCCCATTCCTGTGATCAGGACTGGTCCAATGTCGCAGGTTAGAGCAATACAGTTTCCATTACCATCATCCGCATTGTAGAAGATATCTTTGATTTGCTGTGATGTAGCGTTACCAGAACCAAACGAGAATGTCAAGTCCTCGCTAATGCCCAGCGACTCATAGGTGCCTACGATTACTTGCTCCTCAGCGCTCATATTCCCGAATCTACTCCCCCCAAGTGCTTCAGCCATGGCCCCTATGTCCTCGGAGGCCCAGATGCTAGGTGCTCTGTTGGAGAGGTCGAATTCGACCATCTGAGCTGCGAACATCGCCTTAGCGAATATCTCCCCATACTCGATGCCGCTACCCATTCCAGCTATCCTCTGGGTGTTCCAGAGGATGTTGATCTGGTTGACTACGGTGTCACCGGATACCGATGCGTGCTCCACTCCATCGTCATCCGCCCAGGTGCAATCCTCGCACCACTCGAAAGTCTCGTATCCCGAGTATGTGATCGAACCCCCGTCATAGTCGAATTCGATGACCTCCCGGGTTGTGTTCTCGTAGTAGATGAATGGGCCTAACATCTCATAGGTGGGCTCAACCGTCGCATCCGCCAGTATGTCCTCCAGATTGGTGATCGAGTTGCCGAAGTACGCCTTCTCCGATGAGGCGTTGATCCAGTCGTCCCCGAAGTCAGCCGTGTAATCCTCATTACCATCGTCATCCAATCCATCATAGCTGCTTGCCACTGTTTCCGCTACGGTTCCTTCAATAATTCCGTCTATAGTCCCTGTAACTCCTATTCCGACGTTTACCATCAGTAGAAGCGCTCCGATTACCATTGCAATAGTTCCCTTGTTTTCCATAGTTTCACCCAAACGTCCGAAAAGGGGACTAGGCATAAACCATTACACTAGGTTTAGCCACGGTTACCTGATGCCCAGAGAATCACCCAATGCAAGATAAGGTTCATTTTGACATTCATGGGCGATGGCTATGGGGACCCGTAGCTCAGTTGGTTAGAGCGCTCGGCTCATAACCGAGTGGTCATCGGTTCAAATCCGGTCGGGTCCACCATAATTGAGACCTGCAATTTTGACGCATTTAGGGTCCTACTTGGGCGAAGCCTCAAATACGGTCCAATCAGAGGATTTAGTGATGAGTGCATCGTTTAGAGTGCCACTGATGATACTGGTCGTCTATTTCATGAGCCTCTGCGCGGGCGCAGCGGCAGTTCAAGCACAGACTTCTCCTGACGTCTCCCTCACCTGCGACCAACCGGCCCCAATAGAGGTATATCCGGGCGCTCTAAGGTCCACCATCATATACTGCACACTGTCCAATCCAACTACCTTCTCCGAGAAGGTCGACCTGACGTATCAGGAAGGGATAATTTCCGTTGCAGGCCCAGGTTCGGCTACAGTTCCACCTGGAGACACATCCTTCCAAGTGGCCGCGAGAGCTGATCTGAGGCAGCCCGAGGGCCAACAGGTTGTCACAATCACTGCTACTGTGACACAATGGAATGGTGCGCCAGTCAGTTCAGCAACATCTCCTACGGAGGCGAAGGTGATGACCGTATTCAAGCAGTTCAGTAGGCTCAGGGTCGGCGCCGAGTTGGCCTTCATCCAACTCAGGCCGAAAGTCGACTACACTCTGGTGTTCGACGTGTATAACGACGGTAATGCAAGGGACAAGTTCAACGTGGAGATACAGAACTACGACGAGCTGAATGACGAGGGTTTCCAACTGAGTCTGCCCCTGATATCGCAGGAGATCGACTCGCTCGCACCACCTGAGAAGTTCAGGGTGCAGATGCGAACCCCGAAGAATCAGGGCTGGACTGACAAGTACTTCAATCTCCAGTTCAAGGCGTCTTCGGAGTACTCAGTGAGATCCGAAGGAGTCCCCAATTACCAGGTCCAAGTCATGACCATCTACATCAGAGGCGTTTACCTACCAGGTTTCGAACTAGTCGGAACCACGATGATGGCCGCCCTTGCGGGTGCCGCAGTCGGCAGGAACTCCTCTAATGACGAGTTACTAGTCGATGACGATGGAAACGTCACGCCTCTGGATAATCGGTTATTCTAGTTTGTAACACATCTGGAGCCGTGAGGCAACGTATTGATAACCATCAGACAAGTGTGATAGATTCAAGGCGATTGGATGAGTAAGCAGGGGCTTCTTGAAAAAATCTCCGAACAACAGCCAGATTTTCTCGACGCAGAGATCAATGATCCGCCCAAGGAGAAATTAGATGCTTCAAGGGTCGCAGCGACTCTGGTAATCACCACACTCTCACTATTAGTTTACTTCGCCATGCAGTTTGGAATATTCTTCGACTATGACTTGAAGGTGGTCGTAGCTCTTTTGGCGGGGTCATTTGCCATACTTTGGCTCGGCTTCGATTTAGGGATCCCTGGGTCCCGGGCCAATTTCAGTAAAGTTACAGCTTCACTGGTCACTGCTTCATTCCTACTTGTTTCCGTGTTGCCGGTAGTTTTCATTGCAATATTGGGAGGCGATCTCTCACTAGATTTACTAGGATACGAAGAAGATGGTGAAGAGATCACGCTCACCCTTAGGAAGAATGGCATCGGCTCAGATAGTTTTGATGCAAATCTATCTATCGAGAGACAGGGATCCATTATTTGGTCAAATTCAATTCCCTTCAAAATTGACAAGAGTGATGGGCGCGGAGACTATGCAATTATTTCAGTAGAGGTAGGCGATTTCTACGAAGGAAATGCCTTCACTGGTAACCCGCAACAGCCAGAAATACCCTACACACTCTCTATCAGAGTTGATGACTTCAATTGGGAACGGACTCTGGACTCCTCATTCCTAACTAGGAATGTTACCGGTGCTGGGAGCTACGTAAGCGGAGTCTTTTCGGATGATTCCAATGACTGTCAGGATAAAGGGGAGAACTGCCTAGTTGGGGTGACTCTGATGGGATGGGTCGGTCTAGATTCCGGATCAACCATTCCAACAAACCTGCAATTTTCCAGCTACACAGTCAATGCAGTTCTTATGGAGGAGGGCGACGTTGCAATTCCATACCCTGCCATTTCGGTGGAGAACACCGTGGCATCTTGGGCATCTTCAGATGGTAGATTCGGGGATGGTAGTGCAACCTTCGGAGAAATAAATTCAGAAATCCGGTTCGAGGGATCCCAAATAGACCCTGACTCTGGGGGACTGTCATACATCCCCTTGGACCACTTTGAAGAATCAGCCGGTGACTACGGTTGCTATACATTCACTGTTGATGTCAGCCCAAGCGGCTCCGAGGACGTAGTTTCCTCAACCACATACTATGAATATTCCAACAGTAACTCCCAGGACATCTGGAAACAAGAATCGAGCTGTTAGGTTTTAGTCATTGATGCTCGAGAGGAACTCCTTCATCCTCTCCGTCTCCGGCTTGTCGATAATGGAAGACGGCCCCTCCTCTGCAACAAGACCTTGGTCCATGTATATGACCCGGTCAGCAACGTCTCTGGCAAAACTAATCTCGTGAGTGACCACCACCATAGTCATGCCTTCTTCCGCCAACCCCTGAATCGTCTCGAGCACCGAACCGATTAGCTCCGGGTCAAGGGCGCTGGTGGGTTCGTCGAACAGCATAACCTCTGGACTCATCGCTAGGGCCCTAGCAATGGCGACCCTCTGCTTCTGGCCTCCAGACAGGTTTCCAGGATAAGCATCAATTCTGTCTAGCATATCAACTCGCTCCAAGACGTTCCTTGCCCTCGACTCGGCCTCTTCCTTGTTCATCCCCCTGACGTGAATTAGCCCGAGGGAAACATTGTCTATCACCCTAAGATGGGCGAATAGCTCGAATGACTGGAAGACCATCCCGATCCTCGAACGCACGTCATTGATGTCAGATGCAGGGGTGTTGATCCTCTCGCCTTTCAGTTTGACTATTCCTTTGGTGGGCTCGATCAGTCTATTGATGCACCTGAGGACTGTGGATTTCCCGCTTCCCGACGAACCGATAATCGCCAGAGATTCT
>CBFIAW010000066.1:0-4902 GCA_965660655.1 Candidatus Thalassarchaeaceae archaeon
CGAGTATCCAGATGTCTTCATTTTCTAGTTTGGGCGGGGATTCAAAATTTTTCGGTGGATCGAACTGGCTAGCGAACCTGGCGATATTGAAAATCTTCGTTAGTACTCCGTAATACTTGGTCTCAATCTCTTCTGGATTGATGTGGAAGTCATCTCCTAACTGTGCATCACACGCCTTCCATAGACGAAAACATTCACTCCCAATCTTATTCGCCTTTAGGGTAACTTGCTTTCCATCTGCCCCCTTGATCTTCCAAGAACCAGTACGCCCGCCGGCTCCACATTCTAGAACGCTATCTGCGTCAATCCCATTGCCTAGGGACTTTGACATCTTCCTGCCCCATGGGTCCATCCCAAGTCCATCGACCCAAATATTCTCAAAAGCAGGTTTGTCAAATAGTAAGGCACTCTTTAGTAGAGTGTAGTACAACCAAGTTCTGACAATTTCCTTGCCTTGGGGGCGGATAGATGTGGGAAATGATCGATTGAACAGATCTGGTTGGTTCAGATAACCCGAGACAAATAGGTTGGAGTTCGATGAGTCCATCCATGTATCGAAAACCTTCTCTTCACCAGAAATTTTCCCTAGGCTCCCTTGGAGATTAGAAAACTCACCCAAATGATCCTTCGTTTCCCTTTCGATTACCTCAGAACCCGGGGGTGGCCCCTCCCTCCATGGTTGGACATATACTCCTTTAGGTGGTACGATTACCTTTGTTCCATCTTCAGAGTACCATATTGGGACCTCTGTGTGGTACCATCTCCTTCGACTAATTGGCCAATCAATGGAAATGCCATCAACCCAATCATGAAGGTACTGCCTATTTCTCTCGGGAATGAAACGACTACCCTTGGATAGATCAATTAGTCTATCTAGGACATGGGTTTGCCTGACATACCATTCCTTGAGAAGAATGATTTCGATTGGGTTTCCACCCCTCTCACTCACTGGAATTTCCTGGTCCTTTTCCTCGGTGGACTCCAAGCGGTTAGAGTTCTGCAGTAGTATAGTCGCCTCGATTCTTGCATCACTGACTCTCATCCCCCTAAGTGGGCCTGAGATTTCAGTCATTTCGCCTTCTAAATTAATTGCTACGAATGGGCTTAAACCGAGTTCTCTGAATATTGCTACGTCATTCTGATCTCCAAAAGAACAGACCATCAGAATCCCGCTGCCAAAATCCATCTTCACAGATGGGTGTGCCATAATCTCGACATTACTCCCTCTTTCGGAGACGGGCAAGGGGAGATTTACCCTCTTCCCAACTAAGTGAGAGTATCTTGGATCTTCGGGGTGAACCATTACGACGCCACATGCGCATATCATCTCTGGTCTGGTTGTAGAAATGGTAATGTCCTCACCATCTTCAGTTGTCCAAATCACATGACATAACTTTGTTCTGCGTTGAATTCTTTGAACCTCTGCATCTGCAATTGTGGTGCCTTCAACTGGATCGTAGATATTTGGCCTCAGATCCTCTACAATATCGCCACTCTTGAATAAATCAACAAAAATTGACTGTGAAACTGCACGATAGTCAGGCGAATCAGTTAGGTATTCATTATCATAGTCACAAGATAATCCTACTCGTTTTGCAGTCTTGCGCATTGCTTGTGTGTATTCTTCTATAGTCTCGGAACAAATGTCCAAGAATTCTGCTCTATCGAATGCCCTCATCTTTTTCCCAGTTTTCTTCTCGACAGTGAACTCGATGTTGATGCCGTTTCGATCCACCCCCCAAGGGAATCTGACTTCCTTGCCCAGTAAACGCTGACTTCTTGCTATGACATCGATCATACTATACTGAGCTACGGCGCCAATATGCCATGTCCCACTAGGGTACGGGGGAGGGGTATCAATTACGAAAATCTCTCTTTCGCTACGTGGATCAAAACTATATCTTTCTCGATATGAATCTTCTGAGAAGTGCGACTCTTGTATGCGCTTCTCCAGATCCACGCTCCATCTCTTATCAGAAATTCTTGGCTCACTCACAGTGTCACCATATTATTGGAAAAGTCTGGCGTTCTTGACCATTGCCATATCATTGCAAAAATACACATCACGAAACATGTCTTCCGAGGGGTTGAAGGTATGCCGTTTCACGTAGTAGCAGGAGCGACATGGCGAAGAAGCGTATCGGCGACTCATTAGGCACGTCATTCAACTCAATAATAGATGGTGCAAGAACTGGAATTTCTAATACTGATTCAGTCACGATCAAAGGATCAATTGCTAAGTTTAACAACCGTATCCGAAGGAGATTCCGAGAGTCAAATAGCTCCAGCATACTTACGATGTTCCCAATTTGGGCTGTTCTATTATCGCTTGGTTTCACTTTGTCACTACTGCCCCACTCTGGGGTTTTGGACTGTAGAGATAGTTTTGACAATCCAGCATTCTGCAGTGAAGATCCCGCCCTAAACGTGAATGGAGACCTGGAGGTTTACCTACCGACCGATGATGACCCGCACAGCGTAAAGAATCTCATTGCTCAAGTGGAGGAAGACTGGACTACCAATGTAATGGTGATATACGTGGAGTCGTATAACTACAATGTCACCCAGATAAACATACTTGACCAGATCGATAGCGTCGAGAGGGTAATCAATAATCAAACGAACGATAAAGGGGCTGATGACAACGTCATCTACGTACTATCGATTTCTACAGTAATCAAGGAAGTTAACTCAAGCGGAGGCCGTGTGGTCAAGGCCTTCTTTTCCGGTCTTGCAGAAGCTACGGGGAACCAGCAACTCTCGGATGAGATAAATGAGACGATAGATTCTCAGAGCGATTTAATTGGGAATTATGCGATTCCCGATGAACAACAGAGAGTCGATCAGATCCTACAGGAAATGCCCCAGAACGCCTTAGACAAACTGGTCAGAGATGTCGGGACGACCACGGAGGAAAGGAGCGCGTATGGTTGGAATCGTGCAGTGATAATCATAGGAATTGCCGATGATACCGGGGACATGTCAGTTGGAGATATTGTTACCCAAACACAAGGAAAGATTGATGAAATCGGTGTGAACAACAACTGGGGCACTCCGGATTCCCAGGGCAAATGCACTATTGAGGAAGATTCTTTGTGCCTCAGGATGACACTAACGGGACCAGCACCTCTGACTAATGCCGTAACCGAGGAGTCATTCAAGATGTTCTGGGAGGCTTTTCCCCAAGGATGTTTTATCGTTGCAACCATGCTGTTCATATTCCATTGCGACTTACTCCAAACAGGGCGGATTCGTTTCGTCCAAGGAATCAAGGTCGTGATTATCGCTGGCCTACCCACTCTTTGTGCTGTTTGGGTTACTCTGGGAATAATCGGTTTGATAGATTATGAAGTCACCATGACTGTGATTCTTGTCGGCCCAATAATCCTCTCGCTAGGGGTTTCTTATGGGCTTCACATCACAAACAGATATGCGGAATCCAAGGGCACCCCGCATGAGAAGATGGCCGCTGCTCTGAACTCCACCGGTCGGGCAGTCTTCCTTTCTGCAATGACCACGGTAATTGGCTTCATTTCGCTCACCTTTGCACCCATGAAGCCCATTCAGACCGTTGGTTGGGCATTGGCGGGAGGGATTGTCGTGGTCTACTTCATGACTATGATAATGGTTCCTAACCTAACAATTCTACTCGATCTGAAAAAGCCCTCTCACCCTCCTCCGAAAGTCTTCGTTGCAGCAGTTAACATGCCAGTAAAGTGGTCTCGAGTCACACTCACATTATTCCTAACACTGATGCTAATATCAGCTGGATATAACCGAGAGAACGTAGAGGAAAATATCGATCTCCTGAAAATGGCTCCCAATGAGGTCGAGGCAGTCAAAAAAATGGGTGTCTACTCAGATGAGTTCGATGCAGGTCAACCTGGATTCTTGCTCGTTGAGGCCAACATCCAGGCAGAACCAGAATTAGGCATAGGATCGATTACTGCGGAGCACCCCTATGCTAATCTCGAGGGAATCGAGAATCTAGAAGCTAAATGCAATGACGTAGAACACGCCACTGCTGTGTCAATAGTCTTCCTAATGAAGGCAATTGCCGTAGGCGTAAACGTCTCTGGATCACCAATAAACGACATCATTGACGATACCCCTCTGCCAGAGCCAATTAAGGAGGTAGCAGAGCTGATATTCGACCGTGAACAGTCCGGAAACGTATCATTCTGGACCATTCTAGATACTTTGGACGCCCAAGAGGACGATGGCGGGAGGCAGGTTCAGAATTTTCTGATATACGTATTTTACAACAGCATGACAGAGGAAATGCGAGAGCTCTTCATTTCATCAGATTACCAGAGAACCCTGATCTACATCGATATGCCATTCATGGATGTCAAATCTACAGCCGTGACCGCTGAACAGATCAATAATTGGGCCAAGGCCGCCGGAGACTCAGAGAATCCAATTTCTGTACTAGGGGACACCCTAATCGGAGTTGCCTCCATCACAATCGAGGTGAATAAACTGATTGTCGAATCCCAATGGTCATCTCTTGCCTTCGCCTTGGGTTTCACTGTGATCACACTAGCACTGGTATTCAGAGATATCAGATTCGCACTTTTAACTACAATTCCTGTTGGCTTCACGGTTGCAATGCAATGGCTAGTTATGGACACCGGGGGTGTCACCCTATCGCTCGTGACTGTGATGATTGGCTCAATTCTTGTTGGTGTTGGAATTGACTTTTCTATTCACATTGCTAACAGGGTGAAGGAATTGGGTGGTTCGTTGGATGCGATTCGCACAGCCTGTGCCAGTACGGGGATGAGTCTTTTCGAAGCAACAACTGTTACGGCAGCTGGATTGACCTGTGCTTATGGCATAAAAATCGATGCAATTGCTCCCTTCGTTACAGTTGTCATCATCCTACTCATTGTAGCAGCA
>CBFIAW010000066.1:4912-5150 GCA_965660655.1 Candidatus Thalassarchaeaceae archaeon
GGGGGGATGTCAGCAATGGTGAAAACAGCAGGTTTGAACAATATCGCAACTAGCAAGGGTGCCACCGACATCGCGCGAGACGCAGTCGTTTCCGAACAAACTAGGGATGCATGGTGACGCCAATGTTGATTGCCTTCCTATGACTACGATTTACATGGTAAATTATTGGCTGATGAAAAGCGAACCCCATGTTTATCCAGGGCAGCAACTCGTTACTGATGGATCGACACATTGGGAT
>CBFIAW010000067.1:0-5101 GCA_965660655.1 Candidatus Thalassarchaeaceae archaeon
GATTTGGATCTGTCATGGGAAGGAATCCAAGCGATGTCTCACAAGGAGATGGGGGACGTCCTGAAGATTTTCGGAATCAAGTCCTCGGGCTCGCACAAGGAGAGGAGGCAGCGACTATGGTTGCATTTGAATTACGACTCAAGGAGGATGACCATCGAGAATCTGGCCGAGATGAACAGGGATGACTTACATGAGATGTCCAAGAAACTAGAGTTGGATCTGACTGGCAATAGAACCGTACTGATGGGGAGGGTGGCTGGAGTGCTGACAAGTCAGATGAATGGCTGGGGGAGAATCAAGCGTAGTCTGAGGAGGAACGGCCTCCAATCTCCGTTGCCCCAGAGTCTCGAATCAGAAGTCAAGGTGGTCGAGGCAACAATTCCCGAGAGAGTGAGTGAGCTTTTCCATGCAGCTCCGGCGGAAGCCTTGCTTGAGGATGCCAGCGACTCGTTGTTGATCGGATTGGACAACCAACCTAGCCAAGTGCAGGGGGATCTCCTGACCATCCATGCAAGGGTGGGTGACTTGGAGAGAATGGTGGGTACCATTCTTCGAGGCCATGGGGGATCTTGGGGTGAGTCGGAGAAGGACCTTCTTCTGCGTTTGGCAGATAGGAGAGGGTGGCCTATCAATGAGCAATTCGTCAGACACAGAGTAATCATGGTAGCGACTAACATTGCTGAGGTCAAGGGAGCAGCACTGGTATCGGGTGATGGATCTAATCCACTAGTGGAAGACTCGGAGACCACAATCAATAGGATCAGATCGAAATTATCTTCACTAGATTCTAAAAATGACTAGGAAAAAAATTACGAGGAAACTGAGAAGAAACCGAAACGCGGTTCAGAGATTTCCATACTGACGTCCTTGAGATTCTCTATAGTATCCTCCGCCTCCTCTCTTGATGAACCAGCAGAGATGCAAGCCCCAACAAGAGCGTCGTATTCCACTAGGTCCCCCCCATTTGAGGCTAGGATTCCTAAGATTACGTCTCTTGGATCAGCGCTATCAGTTGCCTGTTTCGGCGGTCCCTCTTCTGGTTCCGAAACATTACCAATGGTCACTTCCAATGATTCCTCTGCTCTCCCAAGAGCCCTTGAAAATGCTTTGAGAATCCATACCTTGTAGGCCTCGGTATCAAACTCAGAGTAATGTTCTCGAGACTTCATCAATCCAGTCAATAGATCATCCGGAATTCCTGCGTCCCTGAAACTCTCCTTAGTCAACTCCACCCCTTGGGATGCAGAATATGCATCGAGTCTTCTTAGGGTGGCATCAGCAGCCTCTACCATCCATGACTTGTAGGCTTCGAGATCTATTTCAGTGAAACTTTCGGCTCGTATTGAGGTGAAAATTCCACCATCCTCCGACTCGTTTGACTTCTGTCTACCTACTATGGAGACAAGAATTGAGTCTCCCGTCTCGAATCTGGCTAGCAACTCCTCTGCATCAGGATGAAGTTCAGGCTGGAAAGGGGCCACATCGAAGTAATGGGTACCCGAAGGGTCCCTGATCTGACCTCGATAGAATGGCCCAGAGTCACCATCCCTTCTCTCCATCCTCTCTAGTCCCCCGCAGACTAGGCATCGATTCACCTTGGCTCCTAACTTGGTGATAACGAAACTAGGGTCGTATTCACCAACCCCCCTCTCAATCAGTGACGACTCCGAGTATTCCTGAGCAAAAATGCGAATCGCACTCTGTCTCCCTCTTCGACTCCCGGATTCAGACATCAAAGTACCACCTCCCATCTTTCCATCACTTCTTTGGCCTCTTCTGCCGGCTTCGGATCCACTATCTCAACCCTATCGGCAAACAACATCGCCCCTTGGCCATCAACCGAGCATCTCCCATGCACTAACATCTTTCGAGCTAGAACTCGACCCTTCAGATTGGAAACGAAAACCTCCCTACCAATGTTAGATATCTCACTCTTGACTTCTTCCATACTCATTCCGAGGAATTCCTCTGCGGGTTCCTTGCCGAGGAATAAGTTTGCATTTGCAACTCCATTATCTAATACAAAGCGGAGACGCAAATCTTCTTCCCCCCTCTGGGGCCCATGTTCTGAGCAAGAACCATCCCTTAGCATCCTTCTGCAATCCGGGCACCTCTCTATTATCCCCGAACCACTGTTTATCGCTACGATCGTTCCGGCCGTTGAAATCCCTCTACGTGAACCTCCTTGTGTAACACTTGTCAAATCGACCTCGACCCAGTGATTCTCTGGATCTATCTTCTCCCACGGGGCATCCGAAAGACTTGAGACCTGGTCGAGGTTATCGATTACCAAATCTGGAGAGCCCTGCCAAAATTGCACCCTTCCACCTTCAATCCTAATGGAATCTCCTGGTTTTGGGTCAAATTCACACCAAGCTGTGAGCCTACATCTTCCAGTAGGATCCATTACGTCACCACTTCTCACGGTTTTGGAACTGCCATCCTGACTTTCGAACGTCCTCTGGTCCCAACTCTCAACCTGTAAGGTAATCGAGATTTCTCTCATCCCATTCCTTAGATCGGCAATACTCACCTTCTCCGACTCAACTAATTCACTAACATCTGGGAATGCTGTATCGTGATACGTTTCAATCACAGTACCATCGTTGATTTGAATTTCCGGAGTTTCACGGAACTTCCTGACAGAAGCCCCTACAATCTTCACCAATGACCCTACTTTATGCTCGAAATCCTTCCAAGACAGGAAACCGATACTGCCCGAAGAATCAGAAATCTTCCCCCTAACTATTGGGATCTCACCACTTCCGTCTTTCCTTACGATGACATCAGGCTTGGCAGATAGAACTCTCCCGACTACATTGACAAATCCCTCCACTTCAGAGGCTCTAGCGATACTCAGTGGCTCGTTTCCGGTCGGAGGGGCAGAACCACCTCCTTCCTTCAGGACAGTAACTCTGGTGGTTCTGTTGACGTTGATAGATCGCTTGTCATTCCATTCGTTAACCGAGGCCCCTTCTAGTCGGACCACAGAACCCGGAATCATGGTCTCGCCCTTGTTACCCCAGTCCTTGTAGTCCCACCTAACTCTCTCTGAACTCGCTTCCCATGGATTGTCCTCGATCCAACCGAAAGCTATCTGTTTCTCTTCCCCTCTAACCATCTGAGTTCTAGGTGTGTACGAAACCACCGCAACCTCGATTGCCACATTCCTGTCATCAGCTCCCAACTCCGAGAATCTCTGGACCTTTTTCTCCTCACGCACGGGCGTGGAAGTACTGGTCGAGATTTCTACTCCCGTGGCCGCCTGGAACTTCCTTATTACGGACCTCAAAGCATCCTCTGGAGGAATTAGGAAATCCTTCTCATACCTAGCGAACTCCTTGCCTATCTCTCCTTCATCGGCATCCGGGCACTCTTGCTTCACTACTGCGATCTGGTTTGCATACGTCGTCTGGTCACTCATGTCTATCACTCTTGTCAGAGATTGGGTGACGAGACTATTTCAACCAACGATTCATTTGGCCAGAAATGCACCAGACAAGACGTTGCTAGGGAAACGATTGTCAGTGCGTGTTGGGGAAGACTCGGCACCTCATTACCTCCGGAGATGCCCCTTCAAATCGACGGTCTTTGAACGTGCCCATGAGATTCCAGTGGTACCGACGGCGTTTTCTCTGGGTGCCTCTACGGATTGGCAATGGACGATTCTGAAACATGTCTTTTCGGAGTGTTGACTACATCTGATAGGGCTAGCTCGGGAGAGTACGATGATATCAGTGGGCCGGCCATCGAATCATTCCTCCGCGATGCCGTGACATCACAGTGGAAAGCTGTTAGAAGGCTTGTAGCCGATGACAAGGAGACCATAGAGGGTGCCCTCACCGACCTAATCGATAATCAGGGCTGCTCCGTAGTTGTGACCACCGGTGGCACAGGCCCCTCTCCAAGAGACGTAACTCCCGAGGCAACCGCGTCAGTTTGCGATCGGATGTTGCCCGGTTTCGGAGAACAGATGCGTGCCGTTTCGATGCAGTATGTCCCCACTGCGATGCTTTCGAGGCAGGCGGCCGGAGTCAGGGGCTCCTCATTGATCATCAACCTCCCAGGTGCTCCAAGATCTATCCGGGAGATTCTGGACTCAATTTTTGCTGCTGTTCCCTACTGTGTGGACTTGATCGGTGGACCCTACATCACGACCAACCCTGAGGTCGTGGACTCCTTCCGTCCCCCCCATGCACGACGCGAATGATTCATCCGAGGAACTGGTTTCGCATGGTTATGGCGAAGGTGAAGACAGGTGTGGGCAATACCGAAAGAGAAAACGATGAGATCAGGGAAATCGAGGTCAAGCTAGACTTCACCCCCAATGCACTCGCATCTCTGCTTTACCACCAGGGAAATACCCAGGTCCTGGTATGCGTCACTAAGGCACCATCACTCCCAAGATGGTTCCCACGGGATTCAGATCGAGGCTGGGTTCATGCCGAATACTCTCTATTGCCAGGATCAACCGATACCCGATTCCGCAGGGAACGCAGCGGGGCCAAGGGTAGAACTATGGAGATTGAGAGGCTGGTGGCAAGATCGCTAAGGGGGGCAGTAGACCTTGATCATCTTGGCCCCATTGCCCTAACCGTGGACTGTGACATTCTGAATGCTGACGGAGGGACCAGATGCGCATCTATCACGGCTGCAAACATCGCACTCAGGCTCGCTGTGAGGAGGCTCATTTCCTCTGGTGAGTGCCTTCCGAAGGAAAAGAGATTGACCCGGGAGGAGATTAGAAAGGGGGCGAAGAAGGAAACCCTCAGCCAGCAAGAGATGGATTCCCACGAGATGTCAGTGATGCCCAATGATGTGGCAGCTCTCAGCGTGGGAATGGTCGATGGGCAGGTCTGGACCGATTTGGATTACATCCTGGACAGTAATGCGGATGTGGATATGAACGTGGTGATGACCAGTGCAGGAGACTTCGTCGAGGTCCAGGGAACGGGAGAGGAGGCAACATACTCCAGGAAGGAACTGGATTCACTAATCGATGCGGCAGAGGCAGGCATATCCAAGCTGCACAAACTACAGTCCGACATCGTCTCGGATGCAAGTTGATGGTGGGACTGGCCGGACTTGAACCAGCGGCCTC
>CBFIAW010000068.1:0-284 GCA_965660655.1 Candidatus Thalassarchaeaceae archaeon
CATCTAATTCCCCCTATCATCAGAATTTAGTTTGAATACGGGGATGCGGCTCATCTTGTGCAAGTTGGTTGTATGCAATCCCATGTACAGGTTCAAGACTTCCTGCTCACGTTCTGATAGATCTGATTCCGAGGGGTTTTCTACCTCCTTCATCGCCCACTCAAGCTCTTCGTAGGAAGCACCGATCTGTTCCTCATCGGTCCTCCCATCCTCCCACAAACCGTCTGTGGGGGAGGCTTCTCGGATTTCCTTCAGAATTTCCAATTCCTCCCCAATCGCATACA
>CBFIAW010000068.1:294-4808 GCA_965660655.1 Candidatus Thalassarchaeaceae archaeon
AAATCAGCAATTGGGGAGATGTCCACGCCCCCATCCCCGTACTTGGTGAAGAACCCGACTCCGAAGTCCTCTACTTTGTTGCCCGTCCCAACTACAATTCCGTTGTTAGATCCGGCAATGGCGTACAAGGTTGTCATCCGTAACCTAGCACGAGAGTTAGCAAGGGATAATTCGGAAATCCCATCTTCCCTCAATTCCGAGCAAAACTTGTCGTAGGTCAAAGATAGGTCGAAATCCCTACTCTCGACATTCCCCCACTTCGACTTCATCCATTCAATGTGGCGATTCGAGAGTTCATACTGCAACGGGTCCTGGTGGATTGGCATATTCAGAACAACAGTCTCCATCCCTGTCATTGCCGAGAGGGTGGAGGCCACTGCCGAATCTATCCCTCCCGAAACTCCAATTACTAGCGTCTCGATGCCATTCGCTTCGGCGTAACCCCTGATCCAAATGGAGATTTCCTCAGATATTTTTCCCCAGTCTTTCACACTCTTCCTCTCCCTAGTGGCAAGCCATGCCATATTTCTTCAGACGCCAGTAATTGTAAGGCCAGGGGGTAAGGAAGCCCACAAACAGCATCAACGGCACTGCAGCATAATTCAGGCCCAATTCTCCTTTTGTGAACAGGAGGTCAGTAAACTCCATCGAGATTTCCATCATTAGCATCGAGATGAAAGACATCCCCAGTGCGGTAGACAATGCGGTGCGAAAATCCATCTGGCCCCGAATAAGGAGGAACGTCTCAAGCATCACACTCGTTGCTAGTCCATTGATTAGTGGGAGAATTGCAAAGAAGTACCATTTACTAGAATATAACTCCAAATCTGCAGTTATCCCGGAGTATGAGTAGTATGCTAGAGTTCCGAATTCCCCTGCTGCACACCCAATCAGACACCACTTGGTATTGTTTGCAGATCTCCTCCAAACGCTCCTATCTCCCCAGTGGAAATCCACTGTCTCGCCATCTACAGAGTAACCAATTGACCTGATCGCTCCACTCAGGAGGTCTTTGGAAACGTCCTCGTGATGGATGATCGCCGATCCATCGAGGTGGCTGACTTCAGCCGAAGAAACCCCCCTTACTCCCTCTAGGACATTTCTAACTCGATTGGAGCACCCATCGCAAGTCATTCCCCCAACGTCAAGGCGAATCGTCTCTGTCACGCTGCCAACTAACGCTTAGGGCATTTGAAGTCTTGCAAATTGCAATTTTCATCCCTATTTCTTCCCCCTCAAGTTCAAGACGAACTCATCTGTCGCTTGACCGATGGTTGTGCCCAACTCACCTGGGAATCTAGACCCTGTGTCATTGGAGAACTCTCTAATGGAGTCGTGGGGGGAAGAAGAAACATTCTCGGAATCAATCGAATCAAGGAGGGGCCTCGAGTCACCTTTCACCTTCCTCGAGGGCCCTCCAACGGCTAACGGTCGCCCTGGTATCCACCACGTCCTCTCTAGACTGTTCAAGGACATGGTTTGCCGATGGAAGACAATGGAGGGCCATGTTGTCGAGAGAAAGGGGGGTTGGGACACTCACGGCCTTCCCGTTGAGATAGAGGTTCAGAAGCAACTGGACCTAATGTCGAATGAGGCAATTGAGAATTACGGAATGGAGGCCTTCAACCAGAAATGTAAGGAAAGCGTTTGGACATACGAGGAGGCCTGGAGGGAGATGACCGAGAGAATGGGATTCTGGGTCGACATGGAAGATCCATATGTCACTCTTAACGATGAGTACATCGAGTCTGCATGGTGGTCACTGAGGCAGATGTTCGACAAGGGACTTCTTTTCAGAGGTCACAAGGTTCTCCCCTACTGCCCTCAGACCGGAACTAGCTATTCCACCCACGAAGTCTCACTAGGGTACAAGGAGGTATCCGAACCCGCAGTTTTTGTCAAGTTCAAACTGGAATCCGACGAAGCATCGATTCTTGCGTGGACCACTACTCCCTGGACGCTTCCCGGCAACGTTGGCCTTGCTGTAGGGCCCGAGGTAACTTACTGTAGGGTGAGAATCACCGAGCCCCCCTCGGAATCATGGGAGGGCAGAGGCGGGGCCGAGGTCGGAGAGGAGATCATCCTGGCGAAGGATCTGATCGGTAGCGTACTCAGGAACCATGCTGACGTGATCGCGGAGTTCCCCGGTTCCGAATTAGTTGGAAGGGCTTACTCTCCGCTGTTTCCCGGAGCTATCGATCGCGGAGAATCGAAGACCGCATGGACAGTAGTTGCTGCCGATTTCGTAACGACAACCGATGGAACGGGAGTTGTCCATACTGCAGTGATGTACGGAGAGGATGACTACAGACTCGGAATGGAAAAGGGATTCCCCGCACAACACACCGTTGGGATGGACGGAGCTTTCGTCAAAGGGATTCACGAAAAACTCGATGGCCGCTATGTCAAGGATTGCGATGACGACATCATCAACCTCCTAGTGGATAATGGGTTACTGTACAGGGAGCACACCTACACACACGACTATCCCCATTGCTGGAGGACCGACCATCCGCTTCTGTACTATGCAATGGACAGTTGGTTTGTCAGAATGACTGCTGTGCGGGAGCAGATACTCGCTCACAATGAAAGTGTGGAGTGGGCACCAGAGTGGACTGGGACGAAGAGGATGGGGGAGTGGCTATCCAACATCAAGGACTGGGCGATAAGCAGGGAGAGATTCTGGGGGACACCGTTACCAGTTTGGATTTGTCCCGATTGCGGCCTCGAGCACTGTATTGGGAGCATCGAGGAGATGACCTCCATGAAGACAGCGTCTTCGCTACAACCACCTGAGTTGCATCGTCCATACGTGGACGACGTCAGACTTGTCTGCCCATCGGAAGAATGCCAAGGGGAAATGGTCAGGGAGCCGTATGTGATGGATTGTTGGTTCGACTCCGGTTGCGCTTCTTTCGCCCAGTGGCATTACCCTTTCGAGAATGATGAGAAATTCTCAGGCTCATTCCCAGTGGACTATATCTGCGAGGCTGTAGACCAGACCAGAGGTTGGTTCTACTCTCTTCTGGCCGTAGCGACAACCGTGTTTGACGAGCCCTGTTACAGGCGCTGCCTTTCTCTTGGCCACATCCTCGACAAGGAAGGCAAGAAAATGAGCAAGTCCAGGGGCAATGTCGTCAATCCTTGGGACCACTTCAACAAGGAGGGAGCCGATTCTATCAGGTGGTACATGACTACCCAGAGTGCCCCATGGTCACCGACAAATTTCGATCCTAACGGAGTAAGGGAGTCATACGCAAAGATGTTCCTCACTCTCTGGAATGTCTATAGATTCCATGCCGACTACGCTTCACTCGATGGCTTTGACCCAGAAGACCAGTCTGGATTTGTTCCTCCAGCTGACCGGAGCCCGCTAGATAGGTGGATTCTCTCTAAGGTCACGGAAATGGCAGACGGATTCCACCAAAACTTCGTCTCATGGGACTTCCACAAGGCTGGGAGAGGCTTGGAGGACTTCGTCGTCAATGACCTTTCAAACTGGTATGTGAGAAGATCCAGGAGAAGACTCTGGGAAGAGTCAGACAGCAATGACAAGAGGGCTTGCCAACACACCTTGCACGAAGTCCTCTTGATTGTATGCAGGCTAATGGCCCCAGTCTCGCCATTCATGCCAGATGCCATCCACAGAGGCCTAACGGGAAACTCAGTCCACTTGGCAGACTGGCCAATTGGCTCAGACCTTGTGGACCGCTCGCTACCCACTCGTGACTTCGGGATAGAGCAGGAAATGTCGCTGGTTCGCTCCCTTGCGGAGGCCGGGAGGAGGATTCGGGTCGAATCCAACAGGAGACAGAGGCTACCCTGCCAAACAGGATGGATAGTCGGTGGCCCCGACGTCTCGAGATTCAATGACATTCTAGCAGAGGAGCTGAACGTCGAGGTACTAACTACCGAGGTCGACCTAGATGCCTTCCAGAAGATAGTCCTCGAACCGAATAGGAAGGTCCTAGGTGCGAAGTGCCGCTCCGACCTGCCTTCCGTACTGGCCCAACTGGATCTGTCCGACCCAGAGGAACTCCTGCTGGAGATAGAGGCAGGAATAGCCGCTCTAGGCGGTTATGAGATAACGATGGATGACATAGAGGTAAGGAGGGCGGAGAAAGAAGGCTTCGCCGCTCAAACGCTCTCCTTCGATGAGGGCGATGTCTCAATCGTGCTCGACATGCACACCGATTCTTCTCTCTTGTCCAAGGGCATGGCCAGGGACATCACACGCCGGATCCAAGCCAAGCGTAAGGAAATGGATCTCCGAGTTGAGTCCTCGATCAGTCTCTCGGTATGGGTTGAGGGACTGACATTGGAAAACAGTGATTGGGAGCACGTGACCACAGAGACGAGGGCAGGGGAGCACTCGCTGAACCAGGGAAAAAAACCCAGTGATGCTGATACCTTCGAGGTCGACGGGACCACTGTGTCATTCCAGATTCAGTGACTACTCTCTGAGTCCTCGTGAGTCCGAACCAAACATAGGATAGTGACTGTGGCTATTCCAA
>CBFIAW010000069.1:0-4759 GCA_965660655.1 Candidatus Thalassarchaeaceae archaeon
GAACTTGGTGTGCCTCATTTGCTCGTGTCCCAATATCTTCTCCCTGTCCCATTCGTGAATGTTCACTGGGATGTTGGCAGAAAGTGCTGAATTTACGGATTCAATGAGTTGATCTGGATTGAATACCTCCTTGTCTTCGAAAAGAAGGTCGACCCTAGAATATTCGGCGCCGATTTGGTTTCCAACTGTCTCTGAACCCCACAAGTCTTCGGCTAGTGCTGAGAAAATATGCTGTGCCGTATGCATCATTGTATGCCCATTCCTACGAGCCGAGTCAATCTCGCAAGTTACTTCTTGGCCTTGTCTGAAGATCCCAGTATTGCCTACTGGGTGGATTATCATTTCACCTGGTAGAACCTCATGCAGAGATGTAGATTTTCCATCGTCAGTGTAAATTGTTCCAGTATCGCCTGGTTGGCCGCCACCCCGTGGATAGTAATGCGTTTCCTCGAGAAGCAGTGAGTCTTGGAGGGTTTCAACTACCTTAGTTGTAAATGGTGGGGGATTTGTCCCAGGATGCCTGTTCATATGCAATTTTTCTTGAATGTAATCACCCGAAAATACTCGTCATATCACCATTCAGAATTGCTTCGGACAGGTTCTCACACTCCACAGTCAATGACCTGTCGCCATCGAGCTTTCCTACATGGCTTCGAACCCATGCTGATACTTTACCCACGCCGCTTCCAGGAGCTTCGTCAATACCATCTAGTGCCTCAGTTGAGCAAATCAACTCATTTGCCAAAACTTGCGAAAGCAATAGAGAGGACTGCATCGCCCTGTAAGTCCCAGTTGCCCCCATGGAAACGTGATCCTCCTTCCCCATACTTACTGGGATGTTACTGGTTGTTGCAGGATTTGCTAGAAGGTGCAGCTCTGCGATTACTGCGGCAGCAACATACTGAACGATCATCAGACCACTCTCGAGTCCCTCATTTCCTGCTAGAAATGCCTTTTGACCACTCCAATTTGGGTCTAAAATCTGATTGATTCGTCTTTCGGAAATACTAGCTAGCTCATGACAGGCTATAGCAATTGAGTCGCTTGCTAGGGCAAGATTCTGGCCATGAAAATTTCCTCCGCTGATAATTTCGGCACTATCGTTTGAATCCACGAATACCAGTGGATTATCAGTAGCACTGTTAATCTCAATCGCCAACATCCTGCGGACCTCTCGTAGAAGGTCGATTACGGGGCCATGAACTTGAGGAGAACATCTGAAGCAGTATGCATCCTGGACCCTGTCGCAATCTACGTGAGACAGCACTATCTGAGAGTTTGAGAGTAGCCCAGAAATTCTGGCTGCAGAAATAGACTGCCCAAATTGTGGTCTTGATTCGTGGATTCTCTTGTCGAAAGGCTTGTGGGAACCCCTAATTGCCTCCAACGAACAAGCGACTGAAACATCGGCCGCTAGAGTCAGTGTTTCCATATTGAGTACAGTTCTAATCAGATAAGCACACATCTGACTTGTACCATTGATCAGGGAAAGACCCTCCTTGGCCTGGAGTTTTATCGGAGTCAAATCGGCTTCTTGCAATGCTGTCAAACTATCTATTCCACACCATTCCCCTTCCACTAATCTTAGACAATCGCCCTCTCCCATCATTCCCATAGCCATGTGGGCAAGTGGGGCTAAATCTCCGGAAGCCCCCAATGAGCCTATTCTGGGAACTACAGGGGCAATTCGTGAGTTGGCCATCGAAAGCATCAGTTCAACTAATTCCGGTCTTGCTCCAGATACACCCTTGGCTAGTGAATTCGCCCTAATTACCATCATCAAAAGAACGGTTTCTGGATCCATCCTTTTACCAATCCCACATGCATGGCTTCGGACCAGATTTGTTTGAAGCATCTCTAGTTCGTCTTTGTCGATGCTTACTGAAGAAAGGGCCCCGAATCCAGTATTTATCCCATAAACAACCTCGTCCGAAGCTACCACTTTGTCTACAGCCTCACGTGATTTTTGCATATTTCCTCTTGAAGAAGCAGAAAGTGTAGCAGTAGCAGAGCCTTTTGCTACTGCCAAAGCCTGCTCCAAAGATAGAGACTCTCCGTCAATCGCTATCTCTCCCATTGGGACTGGCGAACCTAGTCAGCCAAATAGAGTCATCGAGAGTCATCAAACATGCCATCTAAGACGCTATTGTCTACAATATTGGGAACGGTTACTTCCAATCTATCATCGGATTCCATAGCACGTGTTATTGCCGAAATGGCACCACTGTTCCTAGCCCATGATCTGCGGGCTATTCCATTGTTCACATCCCAAGAAATCATTGAGTCGATATTTCTCTGTGCTTGATCCGAACCGTCGATTACCAGACCAAAACCACCGTTTATGACTTCCCCCCATCCAACGCCACCCCCATTGTGAAGGCTGATCCAAGTCGCACCTCGAAAAGAGTCGCCTACGAAATTATGTACAGCCATGTCCGCAGTGAACATCGAACCGTCGTGTATGTTCGCAGTCTCCCGGAAAGGGCTGTCTGTCCCACCCACATCATGGTGATCGCGACCCAATACTATAGGGGCACTCACTAACCCAAGGGAAATTGCTTTGTTGAATTCGCTAGCAATGGCTCTCCTGCCGGCTTCATCGGCATATAGAATCCGTGCCTTGCTGCCGACCACTAGTTCATGTTTATCTGCTTCGGAAATCCACTTGATATTGTCTAGGTACTGAGTCCTAACATCTTCTGTACAAACAGAGGATAGTCCCTCGAGAACTTGTTTGGCGATGCTGTCCGTAGTGCGTAGATCCTCATCACTGCCTGAAGTGCAAACCCATCGGAATGGTCCGAAGCCGTAGTCGAAGCACATTGGACCCATGATGTCCTCCACGTAAGAGGGATATCTGAAGGAGCCATCAGCAGAAAGCACATTGGCGCCGGCCCTGCTCGATTCAAGGAGGAATGCGTTGCCATAGTCCCAGAATCTAGTACCCCGTCCAGTTAGGACGTTGATTGCATCAACGTGCCTTCTGAGGGAGTTCTGTACAGATAATCGGAATTCATCGGGGTCCGAATGTATCAGAGCCATACTCTCGTCGAAAGATAAGCCAGCAGGCATATAGCCCCCCAACCATGGATTGTGTAGGCTTGTCTGATCGCTTGCTAGTTCGGGAGTAATATCCCTCTCGACTAGGTACTCCAGTAAGTCGACGATGTTTCCCAGATATCCTAGTGAGACTGCTTCTTTGTTGGATACGGCCTCCTCGGCACGGTTGCACAGTTCATCCAGATCCTCGTATAGCTCTGATAACCATCCCTGTGAATGCCGCTTGTGTGCTGGAACCGGGTCTATCTCTGCGATGATGCAAACAGCTCCTGCAATTACTGCGGCTTTAGCTTGGGCGCCTGACATCCCCCCTAAGCCAGAAGTAACATACATGACCCCATCCAAACCTTGTTCCGAAGTCCTGCCCAGATATTTCCGAGCTGCATTCAGAATGGTAATTGTTGTCCCGTGTACAATTCCCTGGGGACCGATATACATGTACGAACCAGCAGTCATCTGGCCATACTGGGAGACTCCCAGCGCACTCATTCTCTCATAGTGATTCTGAGTAGAGTAATTTGGTATCACCATTCCATTTGTGACCACGACCATTGGGGATTCTGAGTTTGAAGGGAACAGCCCAAGCGGATGCCCGGAATACATTACTAAAGTCTGGTCATCTCTCATCTTTCTTAGATATCCCATAGTAATCAGGTACTGGGCCCAATTCTGGAATACCCCCCCATTTCCCCCATACGTGATTAGCTCATGCGGGAACTGGGCAACATGAGGATCAAGATTATTTTGAATCATTAACATTATCGCAGCGGCTTTCTCACTGGTGCATTGATAGTTCCCGATAGGCCTAGCATGCATCTCATAATCTGGTCTGAACCTATGCATGTATATGTGTCCAAGACGGTCTAGTTCGTCGAGGAACTCAGGAGCCAACACATTATGCCAGTCCTTTGGAAAATACCTCAGTGAGTTCTCAATTGCGAGTCGTCGCTCTTTGTCGGATAGGACTTGAGGCCTTTTTGGGGCATGGGGCACGGATTTGTCAATTTCTTTACTTGGCGGGAGGTCACTAGGTATCCCCCCATGACGAGCCTTGCTGGAATTCATCACCAGCCCAGCCTCTCATTCACGTTGAGTCTTATTGCATCGGCCGAAGTATTGGATTTGAGTACGACTTCATCGATTTGAGATGATAATCTCTCTACATCCTCGCCTTTGATAAAATCTAAGTTGATCCGTACGTTCATTGCAGCCATTTTTACTGCAGAAAGGGCAAGTTCTGATGCGGATGCTAAATCAGTAAGGGCATTAGAATTACAGGAAGTGCACAATATCTCCAGGCTGCTAAGGAGCTCACTTGCACTGGATGCAGTTGCAAGAGGGGCTTCGGCAGCACCAATTGTTGCTTCGCGAATAGTTGATTTCCTCACTTCTTTCTGGTCCTCAGACTCTCGAGGAAGCCGATAAGCGGCCATGACTGCGTCAAATGCCTCGGCATCTATTTCCGCAAGTCGTATGGCCTCTTCTACGCCTACTTGAGACTTGGATATCACAGATTGGGCTGCTTCATGGCCTCCCTCCCACTTCTCTTTGCCGATAGTTAATCGTGCGACCATCATGGCAAGGGAGTGGGCGTGGGCAAGGGATAGTCCGGCAACTGATCCACCACCAGGAGTTGGTTTAGAGGATCCAATCGAACTGAGTACCGTCCTGTATCCTTCGTTCATGATTCGACCTCCTC
>CBFIAW010000070.1:0-4735 GCA_965660655.1 Candidatus Thalassarchaeaceae archaeon
CCCAGTTCCTGTACCGAAGGCAGGGTGTCTAAGGACGCCTTCCCCATCTATGAAACTGATATGAGCAGCTCTGATGAATGGGATCCGGCCATCCTTGCCATCCCAGTCGCAGATTTCCTTTTTCCAGGTCGATCTCTCCGCCTCCCCCACTCTGACCTTGATTGCCCTGCCGCTGGGATTCAGACCCGTCCCTTCTTCGACCAATCTGGGCTTATCGGCCAGGTTCCCGATTGCCGCGATGGTTCTATTCCTGTTCATCACGTCCCTAGGCATCTTTGGAACTGCCCATGAGGCATCGGTCCAGGAGGACCAAGGCCCCCTCTCCAATTCCAAGAATGGGGCCTCGGGGTTGAGGCCACTGCCAGATGCAAGATCATCTCTCATCAGAGGGTCGAAGCTAGTCAGAACATCAGTCTCTTCTCCGACAGTTACCCCAATTACGGATACCCCCTGAGACCCCCCAAAAAGGAGCCTTGAGTCTTCGGGGAATGACCAAACCGAATCCCAACCGTTCGACTCGACTAGCAGCTTCCTGAGGGGCAAGCTGCTTTTTTCTCTTAGAACGGAGCTCGGAACCACGAGTCTCACCCTTCCCCCACTTTGAGAAATCTGCAGAGCCCTCTCTATGTAGAGCCTGTACAGATTCACGTTGCCCTTTATCGCAGAGAACCTTGCCTTTCCATCTGCTCCCTTGAACTGCCTTAATTCACTGGAAAGTTGCTTTCTTAGAATACTTCCATCGGGATGTCCTCTGAATCTATCTTTTATTCTGAGCCAAGGGGGACGGGAGATTAGCAACATCGGGAGCTCATTCCAAGGCCACTCCCCTCTAAGTGGGTCGATGCATCTGACGTTGCTTTCGATAATCATCTCGGCTTCGCTTAGTCCAATTTTACCGTCATCGCCTTCTTCCTCCAAGTCCACCAGTCCAAGCCTCGCCAATACAATGACAATCCTCTTTCTTGCACTGTTCACAGCTACCTCTGAGGTATCAACCAACTGCAAACCCTCCAAGAGCCTAAGGGTATCCTCCCTCCTCTCGGTCGGGGAGTAATCGGCTAGCCTTTCCGCATGTATTCGCAGGACTCTCTCTGCGAAAAGCCCCGCACCTACACAAGGATCAGCAAACGGAATCGGTATTCCCGACACTGTCAGGTTTTCCACCGACTCGGAACTTCCTTCTTCGACTACACCATCTTCCCTGATGTTCTCGTTAAATTGCTTGGCAAAGGTCCTGAAACTTGGTGGTAGCGCTGCTAGAGAAAGAGTTGCAGGCGGCTCTTTCTTCTGGCTCTTACCGTGATGAAGCTCATCGTACAGGACGGCATCGACAAACCTTGCTGGAGGTGCGTAAACCCCTCTCGGCGAGCGCCCATCGCTTTGGGCATCGAATCTGGCCAGCAGGTGGTCCAACACATTACCAGGGTTACTCAGAAGACCAGCAGGGAGAGTCGGCCAACCGTTCGGTAGTGTCGCTGCAATGGGCTGTTTCTTCCTAGTTGCCTCCAACCAAGAATCTAGCCAAATTTCGATCTGGCTGGTCCTTTCAGGACACTCGTGATCGAGTCTAGCATACCATCCAGAAGTCTCGCTCGTCATGAGATATCCTACCCGACTCGCTCTTCCACTTTCAATGGTTGTATTACGCAAGTCCGGGCATCTCATCCGTCGATGACAAACACGTCTCTTTCAATCTCGATGATCTCCTTGTTCTGAAGTAGCCAGGATATCGACTCATCTATGTCCTCTGCATTTATTCCAGGTGACCCAAGGAGCTGTATTATATCGTCAAAATGCAAACCTGCACCACCTCCATTCGAGTCTTCAATCGCAATCAGAATCTTCTGACTGATGTATGCCAGCAACAGGTCATCCCCAGTAGAAAGCGTCCCAAAATCGACCAATGGCCCCATTTCTTGGTCGGGGCTGTCAGTCTCCCCAACTTTGCTGGAAGACCCGTATACGTCGAAGAGATTTCGCTGATTGGGATCCGAGACCGGTGTCCCACCGATGTTCTCGCGCCTCCTCTTCATCTGCTTCGAAAGGTTCTCGATTCTGTGCAGGCGTTGCTCGTACCTCAACCTCTCTCTTCCTAGATGCGACTCCAAAAGCTCCAACTCTTCGTTCGCCCTATCGTCTAGCCATTTGGCTAAGTCCCAGTTTGGATTCTTCCTTAGCATCGACTCCCAGAGCAGAGAAACTGACTCGGGTAGAGTTCTGATGTCTATCTTCGGTCCGCCTTGCCCTTCTTCTGAGTTGGTGCCCATACATGTGGTGTTGCGCTTGACCGTCTATCAATTATCTCCTTGGATATGGAACAGTTCTACACAGGGTCGGATTGATGAATGAAAAGGTTCTGCCGCAGTCAATGGCGGCATATCGTTTGACACTGCTTCCCGGTGATGGAACCGGTCGAGAGGTGATGGGAGAAGCCAAGCGTGTCCTCTCGGTTTTCCAAGATTCTGGTGTCATACCCTTAGAAATATCCGAGATTCCTTGCGGAGGTCAGCATTACCTAGAGACCGGGGAGGAGTGGCCACAGGGATCTTTCGAATTCTGCCGAGATGAGTCCGACGCCATTATGGTCGGCGCGGTGGGATGGCCCGGAGCCACACTACCCAATGGGGACATTGCCGGCGGGCAGGCACTATTGGGACTCAGATCCGCATTGGATCTCTATGCAAATGTTAGGCCGGTAAAGCTCTACAAGGGGGTAAAACACAAGGTTCACGGTACCTTCACAGACGTTTGGAACCATGAACTGGTTGACATCGTCATGGTTCGAGAAAATACAGAGGGGCTTTACCACGCTCTTCTCAGAAGATCGGGAATGGCAGCCAGGGGCGGCGAAAGAGACGAACCATTGGTCATCGAAGGCTTCCCCGGACTAGAGGGGGAGGTCGGATGGGACGTTAGGCCGATTTCTCGAAAGGGCAGTGAACGAGTCATACGGTTTTCATTCGAACTCGCCAAGCGACGCCAATCCAGACTCGGCTCGACCCAGAAAGTAACATGCGTGGATAAGAGCAACGTCACTAGGGGTTGCAGACTCTTCCGAGAGGTCTTCCGGGAAGTTGCTTCAGAGTTCGAAGGAGTAGAGACCAATGAAGCATTCATTGACGCCTTCACTATGTGGCTTGTCAGGAATCCAGAGGATCTCGACGTGGTGGTGCTGCCAAATATGTTCGGCGATATAGCAACTGATCTAGCCTCCGTTCTACAAGGAGGGATGGGGATGGCAGCCAGTGCCAACATCGGCGATAATCACATGCTTTTCGAACCAGTACACGGCTCCAGCCCGAAATATGCTGGCCAGAACAAAGTAAACCCGATAGCATCAATTTCATCTGTGCAGTTGATGTTCGACTCATTGGGATTGCGGCATGACGACGAGAAAGCTACAATGTGCGCGGATGTACTTGAACGAGCAATCTCAGAACACATGGCAACGGGGGGCATTGTAACATACGACTTAGGTGGGCGAGCTTCAACCACTGAGGTGGGCCAGGCCATCTCATCAAGATGTGCCGAGATTCTTCTCGAGTTGTCGGGATAGTTCACCCTATTGCCCGTCGAGAAAATCGTTTATTTCTCCAAGGGATCCTCTCAGAGCGGATGCATTGTCCCACTCTGTCGGGACGAGGTTTGGATTGGCAATAAGCTCATGCATGATCCCCTCGAAAGCTCTGGAGACCTCATCCACGATCGTGACGGTCGCCATCTTCGCACTCCTGGAAAGAGGATTGAGGTCGACCACAATTACTTCCTTCCCCAGATTCACTAGCGCCTCGCACCTATCCCCGTCCTCCAGAGGAACCAGTATCGAATCCGCAGAGCCAATCCCTTCTTCCGTGCAGTGTGAACGAGGACCCTCCAGCCCTTCTATTCTGAAGTCTGGTGAACTCCCGAGTAGGGACACTGCCCTAACTGAGTCGGCCCATTTTCCTTCGAATCCTTCAGGTCCGGATTCTCCCAATACGACCATCTTCTGTTCCTCCAATAGGGTTAGCAGACCGGCGATTCTCTCAGGAGTCCTGTAGTAAAGATTCACTTCGATTGGACATCCGAGTAATGCGGCTAATCTCAATGCCTTCTTTCCTGCTAGCAATACAGTATTTCCGTTAACTGAGATAACCGGGCTATTGGCATCCTTGAGACGAGCTGCAGACTCTCGAATCGCCCCTCTGGCTGATTCAGTTGTCCTCTCACCCAGCAGGTAGTCAAACGCCTCACCTCGTCCATGGGCAATCATTGCGGAATCAGCAAGTAGCCCCTTGGAGCTCCCCTCGACCATCTTTTGCCTAGATAGCAACGACTTCTTCCTCGGGTGGCTATCAGGTATCTCGACCATCAAGCATCACCAATCAGCATCGAAAAATCCAGTGGACTAGAACCCATGTTCACCTCACTCGAGGATATCACATCGACCCCCGACATGCTTGCCCAAACAGGCAGATCTCCCCTACTCACCCCCCCGGAGCCTTCCAGGATACACCATTCCCTTAACTCCAATTTCCTCAGTTACCTGTCCGCCCTCCCACATGCGGTTGGTCCCATATTGTCCAGAAGTATCACTAACGGCTCTAGACCATTCCTCGTTTTCTGACTTTCCGACCAAGCACTCGCAGCCAATATTGCTTGCCCTGAATCCTGAACCTCTATCACGGTGAACATTGCATTGGAATCGAAATCGATAGAGGATATAGCGAAAGGGATGGAAGATTCCGGATCACCA
>CBFIAW010000071.1:0-4721 GCA_965660655.1 Candidatus Thalassarchaeaceae archaeon
CCCGTTCCTTTCAACGATTTCTGGGAGATCACCCTCCCATCCAATTGAACTCAGGACATCCATTGCTACATGTATTGGAAGGAACGCCTCGCCATGGGTAAGAAGGTAGGCACCAGTGATGTGGTCGTGAATTCCACCGATTACACTACCACCGTACCTAGGAGAAATAATGTGCTCTTGGACCCTCATCAGAATTCTAGCCTCTGCTCTGGCTTCCTCGCTCTGTATTACGTGGAGGTTCATCTCGTCTCCATCGAAATCTGCGTTATATGGAGTACAATCTGCGAGATTGAATCTGAATGTTTTCCCTTCCATGACTCTGATTTCATGCACAAGCATAGACATCCGGTGGAGAGATGGTTGACGATTGAAGATAGTCACATCTCCATCAATTAGGTGACGCTCCACTACAACTCCAGGACGGGGGTTTCCTTCCCTGTCATATGTGCTTAGCCTGTCTTCTGTTTCCGTGGGGTAGATATTGCCGTGTTCGTCCTCGACCTCTGGGCTGCCACAGTGAGGGCATTTGACCTCTAGATGTTCTGGGAGGTACTCTTCCGGGTTATTTACCTCCCACTTCCACCGATAGTGTATAGCTGCACCGGGGTCATCTTCGGCCAATGGCTTACCATCTTCGCCCTCCCCCCTTAGGTTCGAGAGTGTTCGGTCCAGATGAACGCTCCATTCGGGAACCAGTTCGTCTGTCATTGGATCTCTCCGCAATTGCTCTTTTAACACAAGTCCGGGAAGGAAATTTGGTGCAGGGAGGACGTCATTCAAATCTGGCCTGTAACCCATGTATGGTTCCTCCTCACTACCTGAATGACAATCTGGGTTCAAGCATCTGAAACCCGCCCAGATGTACTTGGTTCGGTCAGTAATTCTTACCCTGAATCTGTCACCCCTGATGATATAGTTCACACCTGGGTGAACGTCGGGACCCCGAAGTATCATCTGCCTCAGTTGTTCTCGGTTTCTGCTTGTAGCTCTGATGGGCACAGTCAGTTCCTTAGCAGTCTTTACAGGGACTCCCACTTCGTTGATTCCGAGATTTGGGTCGGGGCTGATTACTGTCCTGGCACAGAAGTTCACCCTCTTACCGGACAGGTTGCTCCTGAACCTGCCTTCTTTTCCCTTTAGCCTCTGGGAGAGAGTCTTGAGTGGCCGGCCAGATCGGTGCCTTGCTGGTGGGATCCCGCTTGTCTGATTGTCGAAGTATGTTGTGCAGTGATACTGGAGAAGTTCCCAAAGATCTTCCACGATCAGTTGGGGTGCACCGGAGTCACGATTCTCACGAAGTCTCTGATTAATTCTGAGGACGTCTACCAGCTTGTGCGTCAAATCGTCTTCTGATCTGTCCCCACTCTCTAGTGTGATAGACGGGCGTACAGTTATTGGGGGAACTGGTAGGACCTTCATTATGGTCCATTCTGGCCTGCTGACATCCTTCTCCATCCCAACGAAGATAAGATGTTCGTCGGGTATCTTCTCAAGCCATTCTCTGATATCTCTCGCATTCAACTTGTGCTCGCCCTTGTCGGTCTTCTTCTCTTTGAAGGTTGTAGGCTTATCCAGTACAATCTTGCCCTGTTCTGCTCCACAGTGCATGCATATTGCCCTCTTGGCTCCAGCGCAAAGATTCTCAATGTCCTTGATAATCTTCTTGAATTCTCTGCCGCCAACACCGTGCTTCAGAATAATATCGTTAACACGGTCCCTGTAGTAATCCTGTTCAGACTTCTCTGGATCTATTGGGTGAGACTCCGGAGCATCCAGCAATAATGCCTTGCTGCATGAGTTGCAAGTAGTCTTCAAGCAAGTCTTGATCAGGCCGGTAAAGCCGATATGCATAACTGGAAGTTCGAGAGCTATGTGGCCAAAGTGACTGGGGCACTCCTCGTGCTTGTTGCCACAGGTTTCACACCTGATTCCAGGGTCTATTACACCCATCTTTGGATCCATTAGTCCCTGTTTGAATGCGTGACCATCATCCTTGTAGGTATCAGCGGTCTTGACCTCGACGGAAGACATCTTCCGAATCTCATTAGGATCCATCAATGTGAATCTAATCGAGTCGATCCTCTTTGGTATCTTGGCTGCATCGCGGGCACTCATCTTCTATCCTCCAGTTCTAGTCTCATAGCCACTCCAAGACTTTTCATCTCATCCAAAAGCAACTTGAAGGCGTAAGATGTTTGGACCGAGTGGACATCGGATCTATCGCCGCACACGGGGCAGATAGTTGTCCTCCTCTTCCAGTCGTAGTATGCAATATGGCCACATCGAGGGGTGTTACAGACCATAAGGTTCCAACCATCCGACTCATCGAGCAGTCTGTCTTTGATTACCATCGATGCCCCATGGGAAATGAGGCAGTCTCTCTCCATTTCACCGAACCTGAGTCCGCCTTGGCGAGCCCTACCTTCAGTTGGCTGTCTAGTGAGAATCTGAACCCTACCTCTGCTTCGTGCGTGAAGTTTACTGCTAACCAGGTGGTGTAGCCTCTGATAGTAAATTACTCCGACGAATGTTTCGACGGGGAAGCTCTCTCCTGTTTCTCCGTTAATCATTGACTCCCTACCAGTGTGCCTGAGGCCGTTCCTAAGTAGACCTTCACGGAGTGACTCCTCCTTCTCACCGGTGAATGCAGTGCCGTCAATCCTCCTTCCATCCATTGATCCGACCTTGCCACCTATCATCTCCAATACGTGAGCTACTGTCATCCTAGACGGGATGGCGTGAGGATTGATTAGGAGATCTGGAATTACGCCGTCTTCGGTGAAAGGCATATCCTCCTGCTCCACTAGTCTTCCGATGATTCCCTTCTGGCCGTGGCGGCTAGCAAACTTGTCTCCAAGTTCGGGTATCTTGTTAGTTCGCAGTGTGATTCGCACTAGTCTGCCAGAATCTAGAGACTCGGTGACGAAGACATTGTCCACCCATCCCTGCTCCCCATGTCTGACCATCATCGATGATTCTCTCCTCTCTTGGGCCTGTAGGAATGCGCCATGCGACTCCTCGAGGAATCTTGGTGGACTTGTCTTACCGACAAGTATCCCCCTCCCCCCCTCTTGGCTGGTTAACTCTACTTCAGGGACAGGCAGGCCGTCTCTTTCTAAGTGAGAATATGAGTCCCACGATTTGAGTCCCTTTATCTCATCTAGACCGGTTCCGGGAATCTCTATCTTCTCCTCTTGGCCTCCGGGGAATCTCTTGTTTTCTGCATTATATGTCCTGATGAATGCTGATCTACCGAGGGCCCTTTCCACGGAAGCCCTGTTCATTATCACAGCATCCTGCATGTTGTAACCGTGATGACTGACTATTGCTACGACGTAATTCTGCCCGCCTGGCCTCTGGTCGAATTTGGTTGATGTCATTGCCCTAGTGCCAACAATTGAACGCTGGGGATAATGCATCACGTGAGCACGCGTATCTGGCCTGAGCCGGAAGTTTGCACTGGCCACGCCGAGACTCTGTTTTACCATAGCAGTTCCGCCAGTAACCCTGGGAGTTGAATTGTGCTCTGGATATGGCACCAACGATGCGCAGACCCCCATAATCAACTGGGGGTCAATCTCTACGTGGGTGTAAACAAGGACGGTGTGGGCCTTCTTTTCCTTTCTCTTCAGAGCATCTATGTTTTCTTGGTAGTAGTTAAGTGGAACCTTAAACTTCTCAATCTTCGTTCCACCATTAGGCATCTTGACTTCTGCGGAAAGATGGGCATGGGAAATCCCATGCTCGCCCAAGTTTGTCCATTCCACCATTGCAGGATTGATTGGACGGTTGTTCTTCGGGGAAAAGGATGGCAGGTCGAATGGCCGTGGGGCAATGAGCAGGTCTTCTTCTTCCTCTGCATCGACCCACTCAACTACTCCTCCAGAAACTAGATCGGAGAATGTTATTTCTCCGGAACTCAGGCCCTCGAGGTGCATCTTAGTAATCTGAAGGCTTCCATGATCAATTATCAGAAGTGGCCGGAGCATTCTTCCCCTATCCGTATTGATGAAAACATCACGGTTCTCGAGATCGTGCCTGATGCTTACCTCTGGCCTAATCCTGCCAGAGCGTCTCCTCCTCTTGAACTGGCTGACGAGCTTATGGGGTCTCTTGTGGAGGCCAAAAATGTCTCCATTGACGTGAATGCGCGAGCCGTCTGCCCAACCATCTGGGTTATCGTTGACTCCGGCTTCCTTGAGCAGTGCCTTGACATCGTTTTCGGGGACTTCCTCTGAAACGTCAATCATTTGTGCCGCATTCTTAACGAGTCCGCAGTTCTGACCTTCTGGAGTTTCGTTGGGGCATAGTCTACCCCATTGAGTCGGGTGTAGGTCTCTTGCCTCAAAGTGGGGCTGGCTCCTAACAAGTGGGCTTGTCACCCTCCGCATGTGTGAGAGTGCAGAAAGATATGTCGTCCTGTCAAGAAGCTGGCTCACTACTGATCTCCCCCCTACCCAATTTCCTGTTGCTAGTGCGTGCATAATCTTCGTTGTCAAGACGTCCGGCCGCAGGCAAGAGGAGATTCTGAGCTCTCTCTTTCGATTATGGTGCCTCTCTAACTGATACTTCAGGTCCCTGGCAAGCTGTTGAAGACTCACTCTGAAAAGGTCCTCAATGAGATCACCTGCCAGCCTAACACGCTTGTTTGCATAGTGGTCCTTATCGTTCGGATCCTTGTTCTTTATTGCCATTTCAAGAACCTGTCTGGCGATACGTCC
>CBFIAW010000072.1:0-4705 GCA_965660655.1 Candidatus Thalassarchaeaceae archaeon
TGAAAAAAAGGCCAACAAAAGTCATTGTTCCTGAAATAGCAAATATCACTCTGGCTAGGGGGTGCATGGGTGATAACCAGCAGTCGCAAGGCAAAGTCACTCAAGTCAGTTGCGTAACAAGGATTACTGCTAGTAGCCAAACTCTAGCGATTCTTCGCCTCCGTTTAGGTGCCTTGTGGGAAATTGATACTCGGAAAAGGGACAGAAATGAGATTAGCCCGAAAACTAATGTAACAATGAGAGCAGATTCACCCAATGCCCAAACTGAGGCACCCTCCATGCTTCCTGGGCCCGGAGACTCAGTCCCAGCGTGGAACATCATGAGTGACACTAGGCTAGTCAACTGTCCGACAATCAGCATAGGAGCCGATGAGTCGGATTTCGGCTTAGCCCATTCGCTAAATCTGGTCTTTTTTCTGGTTTTGACTTCGGGCTTACTCACTTGGTATGAAGAGTCGTCGCGATTGGACCATCTGGATCTAGGAGAAGTGCCCACGAGAGTCCATTCAAAGGGAGATATATTGGGTTATTGATTTATCAGAAGATACTCAAACCGCCCCCCTCAGGGTCGGATGTGGGATACCTGGAGTTCATTGAGGCTGCTTCTTTGGGGCTATGTAGCTTGGCGACCTTCCTCTGGATGGCAATAGGGTCACTATCGAGGACAACGGAGAGCGAAATAATGGCACAGAGGGTAATCGCCACCATATGCCTAACTTCAGCTGCACTTCTGTTCTCACTACACTATTCGGGAGGTGAGATCTGGGGTTCCAAGAAAATAGCAAGACCCTTTGCGGTGATTGCAGCAATGATGGCATTGGCATCGGTCATGAACATCAAGGGTAAGGACGTCCAGGGAGAGGCAAACCCGCACAGTATAATGAAATCCCAGAATGAGGAGTGACTTACTCCGAGTTTAGCTTGTCATCTATGAAAGAGCGCATGTAAGCGGGAAGCTCGCCATTGACGAAAACGACGTCCTCCACCTGGTCTAGCTTCATCAGAGAGTAGTAAATCTGCATAGCAGTCATAGGTGTTGCACTGCACCCGGTGCACCCCCCTTCTAGGGAAATCATGATCACCCCATCGGTCGTATCTACTACGTTTACCACTCCGTCGTGAGCATCTAGAACTGCTTGGACTGGCCCGACCGAATCCAGAATTAGTTGTTTGTCGACCATGCTGCTCATCATCCTTGAGAGGCAGGGGTCTTTCAAAGAATTGCCTCTTCGGGATAGTGTGGGGCGGGTTACCAGAGTCATCCTAATCGACCTCTTGGTCGAGAGATCGGAGTTCGGGCATGGTGGGAATCAAGAGGTCATCCAACCTATTGCTGAAAGGAGCGCGGTGGAGGTTCTGCTAGTCACCCCTCAAATGCAGTCGGAAGAAATTGGTGTTCGGGCGCAGGATGAAGGCTTAGTCGAACTATCTGAGGATGACGTGCCCAATTGGGATTACGAGTACCCGTTCTGGGGGGATTGCAGCATGGAGATGTCGGGGAATGAGGTGATTTTCAGGAGAGTAGCCATGCCCCTACATGGGGATGATGGTTTGACTGAGTCTTGGATCCAATCTATCGAACCTGATGCTGTCGTTTGTAGCGGTTCTAGGATGAATGTGACAATGTGGGAGAAATGGATGAATGGCGGTGGATCGCTACTTAGGTGCTCATCTAGAATGGGAATACCCACACTAGGAATCTGCTTTGGCCACCAACTCCTCTGCCATTCACTTGGAGCCACTGTCGAGAGAGCGAAAACCATGTCAAGTGGGGTTTGGGAACTTGCACTGAACCCGGATGGTTTGTCAGACGACCTGTTTGACTCCAGAGGTAGTGGAAAGGGTGGCGCTCCAGTTGCCCTATATTCCCACCAAGACCACGTGACTACCGTGCCGGATAGTTGCTTACTACTGGGTTCAGCGGAACACAATAGGGTGACCGCAGTACGAGTGATGAGTGGAGATGGCCGGGCCCTCCCTGCGTGGGGGGTTCAGTTCCATCCCGAAGCAGCCAAGGCGAGAGTGGAAAGAGCATTCGAATGGGGTCACATTTCCGAGGAAGAAATGGGTGCCTTCCAACGCGAACACGACGGTGCGGGCGTACTGAATTCATTTGCCTCGGCAATCCATGCAAATATTGGTTAATCAGCGACGGTAGTTTTGCAATTGGATTTGGATTAAATAGAGCACTCTATTCGGCGAGCCGAACTGATGGTGTAACTATGGATGGAGAACAACTAGGGATCATAGGGATTGCAGCGGGTCTTTTCGGGCTTGTCGTTGCATTTTTCCTGTACAACAAGGTAAATTCAATTAAGATCGAAAACGAGACTGTCGCAAAGATAACCGGGCAAATCCAAGATGGTGCGATGGCATTCCTTTACGCGGAGTACAAGTTGCTCTCCGGATTCATTGTAGGCGTGGCAATCCTCCTTCTTCTAGGGAGTGAAGACGATGGCCTCGGCATGGAAACCATGATCGCATTCATCATAGGGGCACTCTGCAGTGTCGCTGCAGGATTCTCTGGAATGCGGTCGGCCACTAGTGCGAACGGCCGTACGGCACAGGCTGCTGCCGATGGTGGCCAATCAGCCGCACTAACCACGTCATACAATGGCGGTGCAGTGATGGGGCTAGCCGTAGGGGGTTTGGGACTAGCCGGTATTTCTCTGATGTACTACCTAACTGAAACCGATTTCCTGACCGTGGAAAACATTGCTGGATTCGGCATGGGAGCATCGTCAATAGCCCTCTTCGCACGTGTTGGGGGCGGGATTTACACCAAAGCAGCAGATGTGGGTGCAGACTTGGTTGGCAAGGTTGAAGCAGGAATTCCCGAGGACGACCCAAGGAACCCCGGCGTCATCGCGGATAACGTCGGCGACAATGTGGGGGACGTTGCCGGAATGGGCGCAGACATCTTCGAGTCATTCGTTGGTAGCATCATCGCAGCAATGGTGATTGCAGCTGCCAACGAGAATGATCTCGGCCCTGACTACGTGATGATCCCGATCGTACTGGCAGTAGTTGGTTACATCGCTTCCATAATTGGCGTCTTCTCGATCGCTGCAATGCAGAACATGGATCCCGGAGCAGCTCTGAGGAATACTACATTCATTGGAGCGGGGCTGTTCATCGCTGGTGGCTACTTCGCCCTAGACTACCTAGAGTTACCAACTGCGGTAATACAAGCTGTCGCAATCGGTTCCCTCGTCGGGATACTGATTGGACTAGTTACTGAGTACTACACGGGAATAGAGGACGTGTTTTTCTTCAAGGTCCAGGCAATACCCTACATCGGGGAAGCAAGCAAGACTGGCAGTGCAACCAACGCAATAGCGGGACTTGCAGTCGGGATGCAGTCGGTTTTCCTCCCAGTTCTCCTAATAGCTGCAGGAATTTTCGGGGCCGATCACGTGATGGGCGGAGGGAATCTCGGCCTATACGGCATTGCAATGGCCGCTATGGGGATGCTGGGGACGGTTGGCGTGACCATGACCGTGGACGCTTATGGCCCAGTGGTGGACAATGCTGGAGGAATTGCCGAGATGTCAGGACTAGGAGACGATGTGAGGGAGATTACCGATGGTCTTGACTCAATTGGAAACACCACGGCAGCAATCGGGAAGGGTTTCGCGATTGGCAGTGCGGCTTTGACCGCGCTCGCTCTTTTCGCCGCTTTCAAGACCAGTGCTGGGCTTGATGCAGCAGACCTGAGCCTGACGGAGCCAATGGTCGTGATCGGACTACTTATCGGGGCATCGCTACCATTCGTAGTTGCAGCAATGACGATGAAGTCGGTTGGACGTGCAGCAGAGGACATGATCACAGAGATTAGGAGGCAGTTCAGGGAGATCGATGGACTCCTGGAGGGACGTGAAGGAGTGGAGCCAGACAGTGCCACCTGCGTGGACATCTCTACCAAGGCAGCTCTACGCGAAATGGTGATGCCAGGTGTTGTCGCTATTTCGAGCCCGGTGATAATCGGTCTACTACTAGGTAGCGCTGCACTGGGCGGAACCCTTGCCGGAGCAACTGCAAGCGGGGTCCTGATGGCCCTATTCATGGCAAACGCAGGCGGGGCATGGGACAACGCGAAGAAGGCCATAGAGCAAGGTCACATTGAGGGGGCCGCCAAGGGCGACGATGCACATAATGCCGCAGTAGTTGGGGACACGATTGGGGATCCATTCAAGGACACAAGTGGACCATCCCTGAATATCCTGATCAAGCTGATGAGCATCGTCAGCGTGGTAATCGCTGGGATGTTGACCAAGACTGGTGAGTTAGGGTCCCTTTAGGGAAATCGTACAAGCGTCAGGCTCTTGATGGGGGCGGCTCTAGCGAGAGTCGTGAGGTCGAGTCGTGCATTTGCAATCCTAGTGGTACTACTGTTGTCATCCCTTGCTGGGTGCTCGGGAGGCCAGTCAGACTCGGGAGGCCCTTCATCGGGTGTTTTCGAAGTCGCTGCATGGGAGACTGGGGACTGGTGGCTCTACACCTTCTCGACTCCGGATTACAGTGACGACACTGCTAGGCTGGTGGTTGCTAGCACCAGTGAAGAGGATGGGACTGCATACATGCTTGCTATTTCCAGCCTGACAGAGGCTAGGCGCCATGCGGTGCTCAACCACAACCCATTCCTAGGGAGGATTACCCATTCCGAATTGGGGACCTTCGAGAACGGTGTCGCGCAGACGGTTCT
>CBFIAW010000073.1:0-4654 GCA_965660655.1 Candidatus Thalassarchaeaceae archaeon
AAGTGCGATGGAATTTGGGCGAAGTATTGGTACGATTCCGTGCGCTTAACTTCTGGTTTCGTCCCACCTAGACCTAGGGAGGGGGAATTGGGATTCCGCCTTTCAGATGTCTTGGAGGAGGCCATGCCAATTTATCAGGAACTATGGGAAATGCGCCTCAGTGTCTAGGAATGACCTCTCATCAGTATCCCACATTTTCTTCTGCTTGCTGACCTTAGGAAAACCAGGAGGTGTCTGAAGGCATCCTGGACACCCCCATCTAGCGGCTCATCCGACTTCACCATCCACCTTCCACGCTCGATCTCCTTCCTAAGTTCGTTCACGTCAGCAGAATCTAGCCAACCGAGTAACTCGATGCCCATCGAGCCCTCTCCGAATCCGTTATGCCCCAATGTGCCATCGCCAAAACCCCTCCCTAATTTCTTCAGAAGGGAGTGCAGACCAGAGCCCCCCTCGCCTTCTCCGGTGAATTCTAGGAGGTACTCTATCGCATTGCCGTCATTACTCGGGAATCTGCCCAGTCTCTCTCTGGAATGCCCTCCGTCCAGAGCTCTTGGCGCTCCACCATCATCCTGCCAATCCAGTATTGAGATGAATAACAATGTGGCCTTGTCCACTGGAGATTGTTCGCCCTCCTTCAATTCGGGAAGCCCGCTAACACCCTCTAGCAGATCCAGGAGATTCTCGTGATTCCCATCCATTGATGCATTTATTGCCCCTACCACGGAATCAGGAGATAATTTGATCGGGTCGAATGTGTGGAATGAAGAAGGGCGAATGTAACTCCCCATGATCCGTTCCATTCGCTATCTGTCAAGAAGCCTTCTGAGCCTCTGATCATACTCGTCGCCATCCTCTGGTTCCGGTTGGATCGGCTCTACTTCATCCTCCCCTCCATCTTCAGGTGAACCCTCGGGGGCTTCTTCCGATTCATCAGAACCACTCTTCCCCTGCTCTTGGCTTCTTTCCGCCTCCCTCTCAGCCATCTTCTCATCTATTGCTGCTTGGGCCAGAGACATCAGCCTCTTCCCCTCCCTTCGATTGCTGACTATCCAAGATAGCCCGAGGTACAAGCCAACCACTAGGAATGCTGCTAGCAAACCAGTCCCGAACTCGTCGAAATTATCTTCCAGAGACGAACCACCACTAAGAACGAGGCGCGACTCATCGTCGTTTGGGTCGGAATCAATGTCCCAGGGGAAAGAGCAACCAATAGTCACTACTAATTCCACTCCATCTTCCACATCCGGTCTGTCGAACTTTGGTGCGGGTACGAATGCCTGCGTCATGTCGACCAGGTGCTCTGAGTAGTGAGACCCAGCGCTCATGGTGATGATGCAGTCCGCACCAATCAGGACGTTCTCGTTGAGCCTCTTCGTTGGGACGTTAATCTGCTGCCCCTCTCCTTCGCCGACCAGTTCCACTGCCCCAATTCCCACGTTCCAGTCACTTCGCCTCACCTCGAATGTCCTTTCGAAGTCTGTTACTAGTCCTCCCTTACCATCAAGCAGTCTGATACTGATTCTCCTCTCCCCAGGGTCCGGGTCCCACTCAGCACCGCTGAGGTTTATTGATTGGGCAGACTCGTTTTCCCCTAGGCTCCCAAAAATGGAGTCCAGTACCCTCCCATCATCCCCGATTAGCAGAACTTGGAATTCGAAATCATAACTTCCATTGGATATTGAGCATGATGCCCTGACGTCTTCGAACCCCCCTGCAATGGAGCAGATAGCGGACCTAGCTTCTGACTCCGATGATGACAGGGTGTAGTCTAGTGAAACACTGCCTCCAATAGTCAGACTCCCATTCGTCGAGGAACCGACCGGGAGCAGCCAACCCATCTCACTCCACTCTAGACTCTCCCCGGAAACATCGTCTACGACGTGGGAACCATCGCCAGTGCCATGGACTCTTATCAGCGCATCATCCCCTTGATGGGCGAAGATGTAGGGCGAGCTCTCCCATGAGTATTCTGAAAACTGCGTACCGAGGGAAACTTCCCTTTGGTTGCCCATTGAGTCCTCAGCAACGATTCTGACAATTCCCCCATCGCCACTCCAACCCTCTTCAGGCACAAGCTCTATCGGGATCCCTCTTACTTCTCCCACTCCGAGAACGACCCCCATCTCCCCCTTGGCATCCCATCCAGCGGGAAGGTCCAGAACCTGGAATTCGATTGTAGTCGGCGTGTTGCCTGTGTTCACAACCATGGCTTGGGGATGCCCTCCTTGTGAGGAGACTAACCAATTCCCAAGCCCCTCCATTGAGAAGTTGTGCACCGATGACACCCTCAAGGGCAGAGTGATTTCCTCTAGGCCCGACGAGTCACCTTCCCTTACTCTGATGTGCAACTCAACGGTTCTACCGGGGGTCGCAGTTTCTGGGGGGGTGACGTTGAATGACAGCGTGGTCGATGAACCGGGAATTACTTCCGGAAGATCGCCCCACTCGTCTATGACCCAACCATTCTGACCAGAAATGTATGCTGAAACGAAGGGGGTGCTCGGATTGTTGCCTTCTTGGAGTATTTCGATTTCCACAGCCGAACCATCGGCATCAATTTCCAAATCAGCCATCGACGAAGATACCCCCCAACCTGGTATTCGAGACACCTCGACAAAGAAATGGAATTCCATGACTACTTCGTTTCTGGCATCAGCGATTACGTCCACCCTCATTATTGACCCATTCCAAGAGTCTTCAGGGACAGATGCAGAGATGGTCATTGACTCAGTCTCGTTGACGGCAACCCCGGTGGTGGTACTCGCGTTGGCCCACCAGTCTTGCGATGAATCAGAACCACTCAGCAACAAATGAGTCTCTACCAAGAGTGATAGATCATCTACCAAGTTTCCAGTATTTGTGGCATTGACTGTCATTGTTTTGCTCCCCCCGGGAGTCAAAAGGAAGGTCGAGCCGTTGATCAAAGAACCATTGTGCGATAGGTCAATCTCCCATCTGTGATCCTGTCTGACTTCGAAAACTACCACTTTCTGCTCCGAGACGGTTTCATTTCCCTGCGAAGTCATGGTGAATGCAATTGAGATGGGGACTCTCGCCGGTGTTTCTTCTGGCAATGTCAGGCTAATTGGGACGGTCCTCAGGCTACCTGCTCCAAGTTGAACAGGGTTGCTGGAGAATGAAACTTCGATTCCGGGATCGGAAGTGATGTTCTCGTCTATAAATAGGTCATGAGTGAGCGAGTATGAGTCATCACCGTTACCCGGGTTCTCGAGACGTAGGATCACAACATTCGCATCTCCCACTTCAACAACGAAAGGCTGTGTTGTGGGGGAATTGACCTCTAATCCAGCTCTGTGAATCTGCAGTACCTCAATAGAAAGGGAAAGATGAGATCCTTCGCCTTCCATTTCTTCGAAATCCTCGAAAAGATGGAACGAAGGACGAGCATCCTCCGGTAGGCCGAGAGTCAGCGTACCGCTAATTCGGGTTCCGGGCTCTCCCGAGAGGGACATGACGTCTCCGGCGAGGGATAGGTGACCGCTCCCCTCCCATGTCCAGCCTTGCATAGTCATGCCGGAATCAACCAATGACCAATTCAACTCACTTGTGTCCTCAGGTAAGTCAGCCAAGATTTCCCAAGTGAGGTTCTGCGCGGGGACAGATCTCCTATGGCTTGGTT
The DNA here is from genome assembly GCA_965660655.1 of Candidatus Thalassarchaeaceae archaeon. Classification (GTDB taxonomy): domain Archaea; phylum Thermoplasmatota; class Poseidoniia; order Poseidoniales; family Thalassarchaeaceae; genus UBA36. Next base: position 3,644 of record CBFIAW010000073.1, read on the forward strand.
GTACCACCGATCTAGAAGCAACAAACTCTAGTTGGATTTGGCTGCACTCTTGCTCATCTCCAGTCCCGACGCACATGCTCAGTGGGGTGCTAACCCATTCGCCCGGGCTAGTTTCGCTCGGGACAGATAGCCTGGCCGTCACTTCCTTCATCTCTCCTGGGCCGAGGGAAAGGGCGCTAATCTCATCTCCCCTCGAGTCAAATATTCTGAGATTGGACCCCCAATCGGTTCCATCCCATGATATGGCAATCTGTTCCTCGGCAGCGTTGCCAACGTTCTCTATCAGAAACCAAGCCCTCGCATCTTCTGATACAAGCCCGAAACCAGTGCTCTGAGCAGTCCCGTCGGGCCCTCTGACCGACAATCCCCTAGTCCTATTGGCTTCGATGGGAAGGTTGGCTGTGATTTCCGCGACTCCCTCATCATGGGAAAGGGTAAGTGACAGGTAGCCGGAATCTGAACCTAGAGCATCTGTTGGCGAAACTATCCTGAGCATCGGACTCCATGTGCCATCGACGTCAATCTCTACTGAACTAATCCCTCCCGGGGTGTCGTCTTCCCATGACCAGTCATTTGGGAGGTAAGAGCCATCAACTTCTAGGGTCCAAGTGCCTGCCAGTCTCCCCGTTGACCTGATTCCAAATTCTGCATAACCCTCGCTTCCAGGATCTATTCGCAGAGGTTCGGTCGGAATCTCGAACGATGCATTGTAGGTTGGGATGATAGAAAGAGTGCGAATCTGGATGTCATTGTCGTATCTTGTTTGACTCAAGTTTAGATAAGGGTCTAGGGCCAACTTGAAGGTATGTTCGCCCAGACCCCCACTCCAGTCCACGCTAAAGGACGAGAATGAACCCGAACCACTAGGCTCTACCGGATTCATTACGGAAATGCTACTCCCCCCTATTTTCTCCCCATCGGCATAGAGTTCCACGTCCACAACCTCATCGGTGCTCGAGGTTCCAGCATTCTCGACATATACAGTAACCGTGACGTCTTCTCCAGGGTCGG
>CBFIAW010000074.1:0-351 GCA_965660655.1 Candidatus Thalassarchaeaceae archaeon
CTGGAGTCCCACCTATCGTCGATATTGTGGTGGACACAAACCCCCCAGTAGCCGGCTCAATGCAAGTTCAGACCCCAATTGGCCTACAGTTTGTAGATGGCATGGTCGTTCCTCCGACCACCTTCTCCCCATACATCACAATTAGTGAGGGAGAAGCCAGAGGGGAAACTCTGACTCTTAGGTACTGGAGGGAAGGAATCGATGATCAGAACGGAGATGGGCTGGCCGACGAAGGTGAGTACCAGTATCAGAACAGCGATCTGAGCGTGGGACTAACCGGGGAGCAGCAAGTCCAATTCATGGGCATCGATATCTCTTCCTTAGACAATGAAATGATACACCTGTACGTTG
>CBFIAW010000074.1:361-4574 GCA_965660655.1 Candidatus Thalassarchaeaceae archaeon
GATGGCGGGACAGGCGGTGGGCCCGGAGCAGAGAACTCCTGGGCTTCCGTAGTTGCGGCCGAGGACGTGATGGTGGAATTTGCAGGTGCAGGACTCGGAACCGGTTCCGGCGCGGGGTCCACATTCTCTTTGGACAGGCTCACGCAGGACAGCATCGACTACTTCCTAATCCCAGGAAAGGAACACACGTTCAAGGTCCGCTTGGATGAGCCAAACGGTTTCCGAACCATCGACAATATCACCGTATTCCTATGCGGATATTCCAGTGATTTCGGTGTTTTCTCATATGAGCCATTCACCTCTACCCTATCCAGCCCAAGCAATAGCATGCTTCAGACGATTAGTGCAAGCACCGAGTACATCACTGCTTCCGTAACCGAGTTGAGTGTTAGGTTCAAGATGTCATGGGACATGCCCTTCGAGGAGCAAGATTTCGACTGCAAGCCAAGAGTCCTCGTTGAGGATGGGCTGGATCAGATAGAATCCGAGGTCCTCAGCTCACTTTCATGGCGCTTGGATAACAGGATAATTGCGATTCCAAACTATGCCGAGGATCTGACAGCACCAATTATCCAAACCTTCGGAACATCTCTTTACCTGGGTCAGGGAGATGCGTTCTCAATCAGCGGGTCGGTGTATCACGAAGGAACGGGGGCCCTGATTTCCGAAGTTACTCCTGACTTGACGGTCATGCTATCCATGGTATATGGGAGCGGAAATTACGAGGCTCTTGGAGCAGTCGACTCGTCCGGAAACTTCACCGTCGAGATGGTACTCCCCAACTTCCAGCCAGTTGAACCAATTACGATTCTTACTACTACTCTGATTGGTACTCCCGGATCATCACGCTCTGCGGCAAATACTGATGCTTCAGCAACTGTCGATACAAAGCCCCCAACCGCTTTGTTCAACGTGGAGAAATATCCGGACTCTTCCCTCACCGTCATCGAGACAGATTCCATGGACTCGGTCATGGTCACTATTACAATCAACGAAGAGATAGGCATGAACTACGGCCCCCTTCAAGTGTCTTGGGCATTCCAGAGAAACGGCCAAATAATCCCCGGGACTGAAGAAAATGGCGAGATTCCCTGGTTCTCCAGCACAGAGGGTGCGGCTGTCTACCAAGGCGAGATTGACTTCTCCCCATCCCTTGTGTTCAACATCGAGGATGGCGATAAGATTTCATTCTGGATCACATCAACAGACAGAGCCGGGAATGAGGTCGCCGGTCTGGGCGGACCAGACAACCCCAGAACGCCGACTATCAGGGTAGTGGAGTTTGATGGGCAGTATACCCGTGCTCAGATTACCCCAACAAAGAATCCACTGGTGGGGGACAAGATCACCATAGTGACCTACTGGGAGAACCCAGGTAAGAGCGAGGGAACCATTACCGTGGGCCTATACGAGCAGAAGATAGATGGCACATTCCAACCATCTATTTCCACATTGATGAATGGCCCAATTGAGTTGTACCTGTCTCCCGGAAGCACTAGTGTGAAGGCGGAATTCGAGTACAGTCCCGGGCAGGCTGGACAACCTCTTCTTGTGCTCGTAGTGGATGGCGACTACGGCAATGACAACTACATGAACGTGGAGATTAGCGATATAGAGGTCAGCAAATTGTCCGATGGGTCCGGGCCTAACAGTGGAATGTTCTGGATCGCCGGCTCTCTAGTGTTACTGATATCCCTGATCGGAGCAGCGTTCTACATTATTCGGAAATCAGGTGCCGATAGTTATTACTACGGCGAGGAATACGACGAGGAATACGACGAGGAATACGAGTAGAATATGGCTTTCTAGCGAGGCTGATAAAAGTCCACATGACTGAAAAATCCTACTGCCTTATTTATAGGCCAAAGTAAGATCTAATGGTTTGAAGGAGAGATTCTTCAGATGGGATGCGACAATGACAGAGGTAACCAAGTTAGATGATGTGAAGCAGGAGCTGGAAGAGCTCCGAGCACTAGTTAACACACTCCTGACGATAATTATGGAGGAGGCCGATGGAGTTCAGTCTGGCTCAGCACAACCGATTACCACTCTGCCCAGAGTAGGCTACTCGATGTAACCACTACTCCCCCATAGTTAAGAGAAATACCAACCTCGGACACACATGGGTTTGGCCTCAATGACGATCGAGCAATGGCTCCTTTCCGCCGCAGCAGTGGCCACCGTTTCCTTCCTCGCCGTGGCCATATTTCAACCAGGGGTGTTTGATCCGGAACCAGATTGGGAGGTTTCCGATGGCTGCCTAGGGGGCATAAGTCACGAAGATGTTGGCATTTCTTTCCATTATCATCCAAAACTGAAAGTTATCGTAGACGGTCAGCAGATTACAATTGAGACCAATACTGGGATAGATCAAGTTGGCTGCCGAGAGGGGATGAGATGGATCCATGTGCACGATGCTTCGGAGACTGGCTTCACAACGTTGCACATCGAGACACCGGACAAGATGAACGTCCCTCTCGGTGCTTTCTTCGAGATTTGGGAGAGGGAGGGTGGCCCGTCTCTAGATGAAAACCGGAAGTTCGACATCGATAGAAGTGGAGTTTCAGATTGGGAGGAGTACGACATAAGCATGAACGTAAACGGCGAGTCAAATGAGAAATTCGAGAGTTACATCATGTTAGACAAAGATGACATCGAGTTGATATTGACTTCGAAGTAGACCTCACTAGCCTTTGATCACAATTAGCGGCCTTAGACGCGCTACCGGTCTTGCGAGGCCAGCCTTCTCAGTGAGCCTCATCACCTCATCCACGTCTTTGTACGCATCAGGTGCTTCTTCTGAGAGGTACTTCTCATGGGTTTCGTATATTGCGACCCCTTTCTCAGCTAGTTCTCTTTTCACAGTAGCTCCGTCAATCTTCTTTCTTGCCTCAGTTCTTGACATCGCCCTTCCAGCACCATGGCAAGATGAGCTGAAAGCCCGATTGTTGCCACTGGGTGGCCCTGACATGACGTATGATGCGGTCCCCATGTCCCCGGGTACCAGTACCGGTTGCCCGATTCCAGCGAAATTTCCAGAAAGCTCCTTGTTATCTCCTCCAAATGCTCTGGTTGCACCCTTCCTGTGTACGCAGCACGTGCAGGACGAACCGTGAACTTCGTGTTCCTCAACACGTGCAATGTTGTGGCATACGTCGTAAACGACCCCAACATCTACTTCAGCCCCCATATGGGCTTGGAGTGCACTTCTCAGATGATGAGTCACGCTGCTCCTATTCGCGAAGGCATAATTCCCCGCTGCCTTCATCGCTTCGAAGTATGACTCGCCTTCCTTGGAGAAGAAAGGCGCGGAGGCCAGTTGCGGGTCAGCAATAGAAATCCCCCACTCCTCGGACCTCCATCTGCCGTCCGACTTGCGGAATCTACCCTCTAGGCTCTTGACGTGCTCTGAGCACACTTGGTAACCCAATCCCCTGGAACCGGTGTGAATCATTGCAGTCAGCCTTCCTTCCTCCAATCCAAAGCTTCTCGCAGCCCTCTCATCCAATATCCTGTCAACGACTTGGATCTCAAGAAAGTGATTCCCCCTACCTATTGATCCGAGGGCCGACAAACCTCTTCTCTTTGCTGCCTCAGAAATACTTCCTGAATCTCCTTCCAATCTACCATTCATCTCAATGTTGGAAAGGTCTTCGTCATGACCCAGACCAATATCGGAAGCAGCCTTTGCACCCTCTGCGAGGATATCGTTGAGCTCGTTAGAACTAAGATTGTATCCACTCTTGCCAGACTCTCCAGCCGGTATTCTCGCCTTCAGACGATTTCCAAATTCTTTATTGCCGCTTCCTGATTTTTTCCTAGTCAAGTGCCTCAAGTCTTCAATTCCGAGATCTATTGAGCAAAGCCTGACTCCACAATTGATATCGAATCCAACCCCGCCGGGAGAGATTACGCCACCATTTTCTATGTCCGTGGCAACTACTCCGCCTATCGGAAAACCATAGCCTTGATGGAAGTCCGCCATCCCCCATGCTTCCCCAACTATCCCTGGTAGTGATGCTGTGTTGGTAAGTTGCTCGAGCGATCTATCATCGCTCTTGCCAGCATGAGTACTATCCGAAACAATTACCGCATCGACAAGCATCTCCCCTTGCTTCTTTATCCTCATTAGGGAATCTCCATCCTCTTCTAGAAACTGACTCCAGTCTTCCATCAACCCTTCTGGCAAACGTTCTCCTTTCAACACACCGGG
>CBFIAW010000075.1:0-4551 GCA_965660655.1 Candidatus Thalassarchaeaceae archaeon
AATCCATCATGGCAAAAGTCCTGGAACTGCGTGATAGGGTTCCAGAGGTTATGAGGATCAAGAAGGGTGCGAACTACGTGCTTATGGAAATCGGACCCAAGAGGGAGACTGAGATTTCTTACACCATCGAGGCCCCTCTCAGAGGCTTCTACACGATAGGCCCGGTATGCATCAGAGTCCAAGATGAGCTGGGCCTTTTCCACAATGAGAAAGAGGTTCAACTCTACGACGACTTCTTGGTTTTTCCAAAGATGGAGGACATCAAGGATGCGATGGTTAAGAGCAGGGTGCCAAAGATCTTCACAGGGGCTGTCAACATCAGGAACCCCGGCGAGGGGTCGAACTTCTACAACCTGAGAGAATACATGCCAGGGGATCCAATGAGGAAAATTAACTGGAAAGCCACAGCGAGACAGGATGGGAAGATGATGGTGAACGAGTTCGAAAGGGATGCGGTGAGTGACGTCATCATTATTGTTGACAGCAGGTCAGTTAGTGAGACAGGACCTGTTAGTAGGAACTCTCTGGTATACAGCACAAGAGCTGCAGCTAGTCTGACTCAGCACTTCCTCTCTAGAAGGGACTCAGTTGGCCTAGTTGTCTATGGTGACGAGATTGTTTCAGTAGACAGGGACACTGGAAAGAAGCAGTTGTATGTCATCCTGACGAAGTTGGCCGGAGCCATGGCTAAAGGAAACACCCCCCTCAAGATTGTGACTACTAGGATAATGCCGCACATCCATAGGGGAAGCCCGATCATCATACTATCTCCTCTTGAGGACGACCCAACGATTGTCGATGCGGTTAGGGACCTCAGAGCTAGGAACTTCGAGGTTACTGTACTGTCCCCAAGTAGCCTAGAGTTCGAATTCGACGCTAGGAGAATAGACAGGACCGGATATGAGGTCCTAAAAACCGAGAGGGACATTTTGATGACTGAACTCAGGGGATTAGGTGCTTACGTGATGGACTGGGAGCCCGACATGTTGCTATTCACGGCCTTGGCCGGAGCAAGGGGATTCTAAGGGGTGGATGAGATGGCAGAACAAGGAGGTAAGGGACCAGTTGACACCTCTCACTTGTATGATGGCAAGGTTGTGAGGTCATCTGCACCCAGCAGGAAGAAGGCTGCTGGAACTCTGAAGGCCGACTCTGGCATTCCTGATGATGCAGTCCCAGAAGTTGCCATTCCGAATTGGATAGATGCGATTTTTGGCGGGCCTGTACTGGTCAATCGAGAGTTCGTTTCTCCGAATAGGATGGTTCTGAACCTGCAAATGGGGGCTATTGGGTCCCTTTTGGTGCTTGGTTTCCTGACATTCATGCTTACTCCAGTTTCAGGCACAGCATGGTTTGCACTAACTAACATGATTGGAATTGATTTCCTGGGGCTGTGGCTGCATCTGCTGCTGATCCTCATCGGAATGATATCTGGTTTCTGGGGGGTGTGGCAGCGGGATCAACGGGCTATGCTGCTTTCCTATGTGACCCTAATCCTAGTGACAATCAGGTTTGCAGGCAGCAAAGTGGAGTTTGGCTTGAGCTTCCTACCCGAGAATGAAGTGATTCAGAAAATTCTTCTCATCATCTATGCTGTTTTCCTTGTTGTTTACATGGAGATATCCAGCGCAGTGATTCGTTTCTCGATGCTGGATACCTCAATCAGGACAGGTGAGGTTTACGTGATGAACGTGAAGAGCATCACGGACAGGTACAACAAGGCACTGGGATACACACCCGCGGTTGCAGCCGTTGTGGCAACGCTGACCCTATTCATCAATTTCTTCGTTCCTCTTTTCATACGAATCCTGGACCCAGTGGCTGCGAATAGGCTCGAGGAAAGCGTGGAGTTAACGAGCGTTTACGGGGTTGCACTGGGGACCATCCTAGTTTTCATAGTAATTGCATCAATGTTCGCAATCAACCTCCCACTGAGGATTCAACAGTACCTGGAAAATCAATCCTAGTTACAGGAAACCACCCATCAAACCTAGGTCGCTGATCACAAGCATGGCCACTGCCTCGACGACTGGGGCTGCCCGTGGCCCTATGACCGGATCATGCCTACCTCCAACCTTGAGAGGCTGGGTCTCGTTACTTGGGAGGTGGAGTGTGAATTGCTCCCTCGGTATACTGCTAGGTGGTTTGAAGTGAATCAAGACTCGGATTGGGGCACCTGTGGATCTTCCTCCCAGGGCGCCATCTGCTTCGCCGGCCTCTGAACCTTCCAATAGTGGAGAGTCTGGCCCAGGAATCCACATGTCATTGTTCTCAGAGCCCCTCATCTGAGAAGCCTCAATGCCATTGGAGAACTCAATGGCTCGAGCTCCGGGAATTGCCATCAGCCCTCTGGCCAGAGAGGGCTCTATACCGTCAAACCAAGGTTCTCCAACTCCAATTGGGAGGCCCTGTATCAGCAACTCAACGACCGAGCCGACGGAGTCCTTCTCTCTTCGGACCTGTTTGATCACATCGGCCATTCTTGTGGCGGCTTCGGGATCACGGCAGTTGAGTCTGGACATTTCCGACCCCTCCTCTAGTGGTTCTGATGTATCGAGTTCAATCAGTGGTCTTGCTGATATCTCCCCTACTCTGCTTAGATGGGCATTGCAGGACCATCCGGATTTTTCCAAGATTGTCCTAACCTGACTTCCTGCTGAGACCAGTCCCAGAGTGAGCCTAGCTGACTGGGAACCTCCACCACGAGGATCGTTGGAGCTCTTGGATCTAATATCCTCGACCATATCTGCGTGTCCAGGACGAGGGTGGTCAGGGAGGAATTCGTAGTCTGATGGCCTTGCATCGGAGTTCCTAACTAGCATCAGAAGTGGCCATCCGGTCGCCTTGCCCTCATGGACTCCGGAGAGAATCTCGCATTCATCGGGTTCCAATCGTGATGACATGCCCTTCCTGCCCGGTCTTCTCTGGGACAAGTCATCAGAAAGGGCCTGCAAATCGATTTCTGTTCCGGGAGGGATTCCCTCGACCAATGCACCGACGCACTTGCCGTGGCTCTCGCCAAATAGTGTCACCTTCAACTGGTCACCTAGATCCATGCCCATCATGCCACCTCCTCTAGCAACTCCTCACTGCTTGCAAATCTGGTTGAAATCACGGAAAGTCCCATCCCAGAGATTTTTCGGGATATGGATTCTGTGTCATCCTTGAAGCAAACTATGGCAATTGCGGGACCGGACCCGCTGATTCCAGAAGCTATGGCCCCTGATGCTATGCATAGATTGCTGATTCTCAGAGCCTCGTGATCACCAGTAGCGGCGGACACTGCCATTCCATTTGATGACAAGGCATCTAGGGCCGAACCGCTCATTATCGAAGCCAATGACCTCTCGAAGATTGGTCTATGATCTGAGAAGCTTGTCGGTGAAATTCCCGCTGAACGTTTGCCTCTGAGACAAACTAGTACTGACAGACTATCATCCATTGAGCCTTGAACGATTACTGAATCAGTGGCTCCCAGACTTGGGTCGACCAGCTTCCAACCGGATTCTAGAGAAGCCCAATTATCATCCATGCTTCCTGTGATGGCGCAATTTGACATCAACTGAGACTTAGCTGCAAGGTCTGCTATTTCTGAATTAGATAGGCCGGCCCAAGCGCAAGAATTCAGTGCCCTAAGGGCCGCACATGACAGAGCCGAGCTGGACTTTAGCCCCTGTCCGACTGGGACAGTACTCTCAATCTTCCACCCGAATTCAATTGGAATTGGTAGTCCCTCTCCCCTCCAGCATGACTCTATAGCATCTAGAAGTCCATGTCTGTCATTATTGACTTCGAGCGTCGTATCCACAATCTGGACCTCTGTTGCTAGTTGGATTCCCACTGAGCAACCCCTGCCGGTTCCCAATGCATGGAGAATTGAAATTGCCCCATTGGCCCTCCCAGATCCTATGACATTCACTTCTCGGTCACCCCCGCATTGAGGGCGACCCCAATGTGTCTAGCTCTACTGTCGGTGATGACAGAAATCTTGTCTCCTTCTCTTACCTGAGTTACTGAAATTACCCCTCCATTGGGGGTGATTAATCTTACAGTCTCTGCTTGCTGGACTACTATTTGTCCCTCTGAACCTGAAACTTCGAATCTAATCATTAGTAGGGGTCGGGTCTCCACTTTCAGTCGTCCGATTGTAGCCTTCTCTTGTTCACCGGAAGAAGACAGAACTGCTACTTCGTCACCAGAGATTAGTTCACTTAGATACTTGGTTTTTCCATCCGCCATTAGGACGTAAGAATGGATCGCCCCCGCATTTACTCTAAATGGACGAGTGGGGACGTATTCTGATTGAATTGTCTCTCCGTGTAGAAGGCAAAGATTACCTGAAAGGGATCCAGTAGCAATCCCTTGCCCATCATTTATTCTCCTTGTTAGATCAACGCACACCCTTTCTCCCACTCCTGCGCCATCGATTGACAGAATTCTGGCCTCGACGATAGTGACTCTCGTCTCTGGTGGTCCCTCTCTCTCCCAGCCCCCTCCGAGTACTCTAATCGCCTTATCGACCATCTGGATTGGGACTAGGATAGCGTCGAC
>CBFIAW010000076.1:0-4505 GCA_965660655.1 Candidatus Thalassarchaeaceae archaeon
GGTTCGTGGCTGCTTCCACGATATCCCCTTCCATCCCTTCCACACCATCGTGGCTGCTTAGCAACTGGTTTTCCACCCTATTCATTACGTCGGAACCCTCTCCTGAGTGACTTCGGCGCATTCCTGCTATGCTCTCAAACTCGTCTAGGAAAACAATAGATGGGCTTGATTGCTTGGCTTTCTTGAAGACCTCTCTGACTGCTTTCTCTGATTCCCCGACCCACTTAGAAATTAGTTCGGGACCTTTGATGGAGATGAAGTTGGCCTTCGCCTCATTAGCAATAGCCTTGGCAATTAGCGTCTTCCCTGTTCCTGGCGCCCCAAACAGCATTATTCCCCTGGGTGGGCTGATTCCAAAGTGGACGAACTGTTCCGGCATATTCAATGGCCATTCTATACTCTCCTTGAGTCTCTCCTTGATGTCCTCGAGACCACCAACCTCTTCCCATGTCACTTCTGGAACCTCGACGTAAATTTCCCTTAGAGCACTGGGTTCTATCTCCTTGACTGCCTCCTGGAAGTCCGACATCCGAACCTCCATCTTTTCGATTACCTCTGGAGAAACCTCTTCCTCATCCAAGTCAATCTCTGGTAAATATCGTCTCAAAGCCTTCATTGCCGACTCTCTGACCAAAGCCGAGATGTCTGCGCCCACAAAACCGTGGGTATTGTCGAGAAGCCAGTCAAGACTGTAATCATCACTAATGGGCATGTCCCTAGTGTGAATCTCAAGAATCTCCCCTCTCCCTTTCTTGTCTGGGACTCCGATTTCTAATTCTCTATCGAATCTCCCTGGTCTCCTGAGGGCTTGATCAATTGCGTCTCTCCTATTAGTCGCACCTATCACTACGACGTTGTCCCTCCCACCCATTCCATCTAGAAGAGTTAGAAGTTGCGCGACAACTCGCCTCTCGACTTCCCCTGTGACATCCTCCCTCTTTGGAGCGATGCTATCGAGCTCGTCGATGAAGATGATGGCAGGGGCGTTTGCTGCAGCCTCATCAAAGATCTCACGGAGTTGTTTCTCACTCTCACCGTAGTACTTCGAAATAATCTCTGGACCGTTGATAGAAGTGAAGTGGGCTTTGGTCTCAGATGCTACGGCCTTTGCAATGAGTGTCTTCCCTGTTCCTGGGGGCCCGTGAAGAAGAACCCCTCGAGGAGGATCAATGCCAAGACGACGGAAAAGAATGGGGTGCTTTAGAGGTAATTCGATCATTTCTCTTACCTTCTGAAGCTGGTTACCTATGCCCCCAATGTCTTCGTATGAGATAGTCTGAACTAGATTCTCTTCATCTTGGTCTAATGCGTCTTCCTTGATTACAATCTCAGTGTCTGGCAAGACCTGCACGATCCCCTTGGGACTCGTCTGAACGATAGCAAAGGGTAGAGCCTCGGCAAAAAGCGTCATTCCTGGAATGAAAATCCTATCTCCGGCTACTACTGGCCTCTTGTTTAGGCCTCTTCTGGCAAACCCTTCTATTCCGGGACCAAAACGCACCTTCTGTTGTTTGGCCATCACTGGGCTCAGGATCAGTTTAGTGCATGGCTCGACCTCGACTTTGCGAATCTCGGCTCTGTCTCCAAGGCTGACTCCAGAGTTTTTCCTAATGATTCCATCAATTCTAATTACTCCGAGGTTAGCATCTTCGGGCCTACACCTCCAGACTATGGCTGCGGTCTTCCTCTCGCCCTCAATCTCTACAATATCTCCTGGCTTCAGATTTAGATCGTTGTCGAATGGGACTCTGGCACGGCCATGTCCCACATCGCTGGGTATTGCTTTAGCGACCCTCAAGGTAAGTGATTCTGATGAGTTGTTTGCCATTTTGCGGTCCCTGCCACTTCATCTCGTGCATCGGGGGTTGTTAAACCCTGCAATCTTGGAATCTCCAAGAGGTAAAATGGTTATCGGAACAAAGAGGGCCGATGCGCATAATTCATTTCGGAAGTAGTAGCCGCCAGCAACATGGCACACGTACTAGAGACTGGATTCGAGATTTTACAAAGAGATAACCCCAATGGTAGTCCTGCGGTGATGGGATACAATATCATCAATGGAGAGATGCGCTCTTCTAGTGATGGGGAGAGTTTCGAAAGCAGGAATCCTGCATGGCAAGAAGACTGTCTTGGAGTATTCCCTCTGTCAACCAAGCAAGATGTCCACGATGCGTTGAAATCTGCCAGAGAAGCATTCTCGGGGTGGTCAATGACACCTGCGCCTTCAAGAGGTCAGATTATTGGCAACATGGGTAGGTTACTAATGGAGTACAAAGATGACATTGTCAGAGTGGAGACAAGAGAGATCGGTAAGACTCTCAAAGAGAGCGCGGGAGAAGTTCAGGAGGCAATCGATACATGCCTGTTCTTCCAATCCGAAGGAAGGAGGTTATACGGTCAGACGGTAAACTCAGAATTGCCGGACAAGGAGTTGTTCACATACAGGAGGCCCTTGGGGGTATGTGGAATAATCAATGCAAGCAACTTCCCTGCAGCAGTTCCTTTCTGGAAGATGATTCCGGCGATAATGTGTGGGAACACATGTGTCTGGAAGAGTCCTCAGGACTCACCACTACTGTCATTCATGCTCACTAGAATCATGCACGAGGCAGGTCTACCAAACGGGGTAATCAACTTGATTCATGGGCGAGGAAGTGGCGCTGGACAGTTCCTAGTTGATTCTGCAGAAGAAGGTTTGTTGAACAAGATAAGTTTCACTGGTTCGACCGCAGTTGGGAAGATGATCGGGGAGGTCTGTGGACGGAATCTGGTCTCTTGCTCCCTAGAGTTGGGCGGGAAGAACCCATTGGTGGTAATGCCTTCTGCAAATATTGACAATGCTGTCGAGGGGGCTTACTGGGCCGCATTCGGAACTTCTGGACAACGTTGCACTAGCCTAGGAAATCTGATAGTGCACGAAGATGTCTATGATGAATTTATGGCGAAGTTCATGGCGAAGGTCAAGGATACGAAAATTGGCGACTCTCTAAGGCACGAAGACGTACTGTACGGGCCAATGCTTTCTGAGAAGTATGCAAACGATTTCCTTAGAGATCTAGGGATGTGCGAATCTGATGGGGCTACAAAACTCTGGGGCGAGGGGATGATTACCAATGATAACAAGCCTGCAAACTTCCTTGGGGATGCATCTGAAGGAGTTTACATGTGGCCTCACGTGTATGCGGACGTGACAGAGGATATGCAATGCTTTCAAGAGGAAATATTTGGCCCTGTGGTCACGGTGGTAAGGGCAAACAACTTCGAAAATGCTCTACATTTGGCCAATGCTTCCCCCTACGGGCTATCAAGTGCATGCTACACTAATGACAGGCTTGAGGCATATCGCTTCAAGACGGGAATAAAGGCCGGCATGACTGGAATCAACAACTCGACGACTGGTGCCGAGGCGCACCTACCCTTTGGAGGGGTCAAGGATAGTGGAAACGGCACCAGGGAATCGGGAATTTGGGTCCTAGAAGCTTACTCATACTGGCATGCTGTTAATGACGAGCTGTCCGGAAAACTACAATTGGCTCAGATGGATGTGGAAGAGATACACATAGAAGAAGCAGATGTTGACTACTCTTCACTTGCCTAGAGAAGCGTCTCTCCGCATTTGGGGCACGGCAGACCTGGAAGCCAGGCTCCTGGCATGTAACTGCAATTCGGGCAGATGGAAGTCTCTATATCGTCTCCGAGCACGCCCTACCGAACTGGTAGAAAAATAGAAAGTTTTCGACTGATTCAAGAATGCAATTACTTATTGCTCGTCTCCATGCCCAATGACATTGGGGGGTTGGCAGATAGAAAAGCGGATTGGGAACCCTCGAAGATTGAGGGAATATAAGAGGTCATTGGGAAATGTGAAGCTCCCCCTGAAAAGGGGATTTGGGAAGACTGACCGAAGGGACGATTGGTGGAAGGGGCCAACTGCGATGGCAGCTTATCTAGGATTCATGATTATCTACGCTACTTGGCGAGGATTCATGGAGTCAGACTTCTTGTTTTTCGCTGACTTTGGGGCATCATCCTGTGAGAATTGGGATTCTGCTAGATCTTTCAAGGATGTCTCAGAATGCCAGACAATGGCTATCGAACAAGGCAGCCATGTTCTCTCTCCGCTATACAGTCCTCTGATATTTCCTCAATCCTCGTGGATTCCCAAAGAATTGTGGTGGATGAGTCCTGCAATGTTCATCCTAGTTTTTCCTGCTGGATTTCGAGGAAGTTGCTACTACTACCGTAAGGCATACTATCGTGCATTCTTCCAGCAGCCTACTGGATGTGCTGTTTCAAAACCATGGAACGAATATAGTGGCGAGAGGGGAATTCTTGTAGTCCAAAATCTGCATAGAATTTTCATGTACATCGCAATAATATATTTGCCAATCCTAAGTTACGATTTCTGGCTCTCGATTAATTTCCACGATGCTACCGGGGATGCTTTTGGCGTCTCAGTTGGTTCCCTGATTCTTCTGCTGAATATTATCCTACTATCTGGGTAC
>CBFIAW010000077.1:0-4445 GCA_965660655.1 Candidatus Thalassarchaeaceae archaeon
GGAGGGCTTTAATTTCAGAGAATGACAAATGGGTCAGAGATAGAAAGGACTCGAATCCGGAGATGTCAGTCTACCTGGAAAAAAACAGAAAGATGTCTGAACTCTTCAAGAAGGCGGATAAGTCCCACGCCAAGATGATCGAGTCCGTATCAAAGGCACAACCACTGTATCAGAAGTTGACTGAAGCGTCTCAAGAATTGAAGGAAGTGACGAGCCAACTAGACCGTGCGAAAGAGTTGCTCTCCCAGAGTGATAAGGCGATTGCGCACTGGGAAAAGAGATTAGAGAGTGGTTTTGGAGAGATTAGCCATGGTTTCCGAGACCTCCTAAAGGGCAAAAATGCAGTGGATGGAGGCGGTCTTTCTTCATTTGCAAAGAAGTCCCGGAAGACTCCTAAAAAGAAAAAATCGGCGGGTGAAAAAGAATGAGCGAAACGTCTGATGGCAACAAGTGGAGTGATCTTGAGAAGTTTGATGCTGATGGAATTAGCAGAATTATCAACGAAAGGAAGGTTTTGTTTCGTTCTTTCGAGGGACAGATAAGGGAATTGCAGTCTGAGCGAAAGGAGCAGATCCACATTGTGAAGTCATTGAGATCAGCAATTGTTGGTTTTGAAAACTCTGGTTCGGGGAGGAAAAAGTTACTCCGGGAATTTCACGTTTCCAGAAAGGAGGCGCAACGGCATAGAGAAATGAGGGATGCAATCAACAAGTGCGTGCCGCCTCCATCAAAAATACTCGAAGAATGGTTGAATGAGACTTACGGCTCTCTGACAATTATCGATAATGACTTGACTTCAGTTCCAATGCTCAATCCAGAGCTATCCGCGTTCAGTCGGTTCTTCGAGATTCAATCATCAATTAAGAAAAAGAGGGAAGCAGAGAATGCCCATTCTGATTACATTTCCAAAGTTAGCGAAATGAGAATAATTTCCTCCAAATTAGATCAGAATAAGGAAGAGGTCGACAAGGTCGTATCGGAACTCAAAGACAAAGCAGAAATCGGAGGAGACAGAGTCAGCAGGAAAGAGATTAGTAAGGTTAGTAAAAGGATTTCTTCCATCGATGAAAAAATTGACACCCTGAAGGTTGATGTAAAGAAAGAACGAAAGGAACTGAAGAGATTAGAGAAATTCTCCCGGATTTCATCAGGTAGAGGAGGTATTTCAAGCATAGAAGATATTCGAGGAATAGCAGCCAAGGGTGGATCTCTAAGCACGGAGGAGTTGGGAGCATTGTTGGAGTCTGGTGGTTTTTCATCGATTTCAGAAACAAAAAAAGATATCCAGGAAAAGGCACCGGTTGGAGACAATTCTAGAAAGAAGATGAGAAGAATAGGTGTTTCTAGAAAGGGAAGTAGACAAGGAAGAGTTGCCAGCAGAAGGGAGTAACTACTTGTAAATTCGGTATTCCTTAAATGGAAGCCCAAATTGGAAATGTCCGAGGGACGTCGTTGGAACTCAATCAATCGAATATTGGATCAGTCTTCGAGACTAAAACTCAATCAGTAAGCGATAAGTTATCTGATTTCAAAAATCAGCGTGACGAGCTCAACACGAAAGTAAGGGGCCAGTTGGACAAACGCAATGAAATCAACCGCCAGGTTAAGGAATTAATTGCTGAAGTTCAGAAACAGAAAATATTGCGGAATGAGGCAAATAGCAAAGTAGCAGAATTGAGGAAGGCCAGGCTCGTGAAGACGAGCGAACTCAAAGAAATTAGGACTAAACTAAGAAGTTCTGTTGAGAATAATGATCGTGACTCGAGTAAGAAGAGAAATGGGGGTAGCTCTCGGAAAATCAGAGAGCAAATGAATAAACTAGAATGGCGGCATCAAACAGGTCAGATTAGTCCTAGCAAAGAGAAGGATTTCTTTTCAACAATGAAGAGATTACAGGCTGAGTTCAAAAAGCTAAAACAGGAAGAGGAAGCAAATAGCTCCTCGGTTTTGAAGGAAGTTAAGCAGGCAGAGAAGAGGCAACAAAGAGCACATGACGCAGTTACCGATGCGTCGGAGAAATCGGAAGAGGCGCATTCCCTGATGATGGAGCTATCCAACGAAGTGGACAAACTAAGAGGGCTAGCAAATTCAGAACACCTTGGGCTAACATCGACAAAAGGAGATGCAGATAATTTGCATAACAAATACATCATCTCCATCAGGTGTATCCATTCTATGCAAGATATTCTGAAGTTAACTGGATCAAATAAGGAGCGAGAATCGGAGAGGGTGGATGTATCTGACCTAATGTCGAGGTTAATGGATGGGCAGACCCTCTCTGATGAGGACATGATGCTACTTCAGAGGAATTAGAAATCGTAAAGACGGCCGTTCCTGCCATGCAAGATCTTTTCAGTTTCTAAGTGGATAACCCAACCAGGGATTAGTATCTTGACATGGCTGATATTTGCCCTATCGGAATTCAACGACCATTTCTGGAGAAGCATGCTTCGAACAGAGCCGGAGAGTGTTGTCTCTCCGGATTTTCCCCTCCTCCTTTGCCCAATGACCTTAGCTAATTCTTCGTTGAGTCTGTCCTCAGTTAGCCAATTGTCACTCTGTGGCTCTATTGTTCTTAGAACCGGGGCTCTCTGAAGTCTCTGAACATCATCCAATAATGCGATAGTTTGTGACCAAGGGTCCTCGAGAATCGTCCATTTCCCCGATTCGCTTTCACCATTGGGCCCTTGCAAATTCCCCAATACGACCCATAGACGAGCGCCCAGAAGTAGCGGGGAGAATGAAAATCCATCCATACCTCGCTGAGTTGTCCAAGATTTGATCCCAATCAATGGTTTCAACACCAGTGTTCCATCATTGTCTGGACGGTGGCTAATCTGTTCGAAATTCCCCTGACTCTCTTCCTCCCTAGCAGTAGCAATCAAGTCACCGGAGAGTACGGCCCTACCAATCCACAATGAAATCTCCTCCGGACCAAGTATCTGAAAATTAAATGAATCTACTGAGTGGCAGTCTGATTGAACTGGGCGCTCACTGAGAATGAGGTTTAATCCACTGGGGGCATCCATTCCAAGCCTAATTATCTCGCTCCTAGTGATTGGTAAAATCCCAGCAGGAGCATGCCAAATGGAAACGCTGTTGGAATGAATTCCTAAGTCTGGGATGGAAGCTGCCAACCCCATGGAAGTGAAGCCGTGAGTGTCGTTTGCTAATTCATTATTTCTGAGATTCACTGCTTTCGCCCTTAGGAGATCTCGCAGCGCCCCGTCCATGAGTGCAGGCCGAAGGGCCTGTCTTTGAAGAGAACCCAAGATTTGGTCCCTCGGGCCTAATTATTGCGTCAAAGGTTCGGGGCGATTTGAAGCAAATCGCTCTGCCCGGGATCTAAAATGCAAAGTGAGCTTACTGGGAATGGTTTTCCGCAGGCTGCACCGAGTTGTCTGTTGACCAGTGTAACTTGGTGAACTGGTACTGATGGGTGCGAATTCCTTAATTCATCGATGAAAGATTCCGGGCAATTAGCTGCAACCAGAACCATCTTCGCGCTCCCCTTGGAGCATTCGGATGATGTTTGACGTTGTCCGAAAACAATGTCGCCAGTATTTATTCCCTGCTTTAATTGTCTAGCAATGTCCATTCTCTCCCCTCAATTATTTTCATCGGGAATGTAGAACAACTCTACGCTCCCTGTTCCCAAAGCGACTGGTTGGCCGACGATAATGTTCTCAGTTACGCCAGATAGCGAGTCTCTCTCGCCGATTACTCCAGCCTTCAAAAGATGGGTCACAGTAACCTCGAATGCTGAACGGGCGAGGATGGAGTGCTTGGTTCCACTGACCCCATGCCGACCTATGGCTCTAACTTCACCACCAGTTGTCATAACATCCGATACCATGATGAGGTGGCGGACATCGACATCAAGACCGGCCCCTTCCAAGGTATCCCACATTTCGTTAATTATGGCTTGACGAGCAGCTTCAATTCCCAAGTAGTCATGAATCTCGTTGACATTGTTGGTATATGTTCGTGACCGATCCACGCCATCGAACTCACTTACCTTTGCAAGATTGGATCCTATGGTGGAGATGTAGTACTCTCCCGTCTCGGACATTGGACCTTGCACGGTTGCTCTACTAATTCCAGGGAGGCCCTTCAACCGTAGTTTCTTGATCTTGTCTTCTAACTGAAGAAGTGCAGTATAGGTAGGAGGGTCTGATGATAGATCTGCCAGATCTTCTTCCTTTGTAACGCCCGGGATAATCCGGAGCGACTTGGGCCGATCCTCGTTATCGGCTTGAACGTAGAGTCTTAATGCACGGGATAATTTGTCTCTTACCTCAGCACCGTTCATCCCCTTCAGCCTCATGTTTCTATTGTTCAATTGGAGAACAATGTTCCTCTGGGCCACATCGACATCAATAGTAGCAATGTCTATGGCCGTTGTTGTCTCGATTGAGGCTGCTAAGTTCCTGACTAGTTTTTCA
>CBFIAW010000078.1:0-4428 GCA_965660655.1 Candidatus Thalassarchaeaceae archaeon
TAGACATTAACCAAGAGTCGGTTGATGCTTGCTTGAAGAAATTTCCAGAACATAAATTTCTCTGTGGAGATATACTTGGAGAGGCAGTAGAAGAACTAGAAGAGAAGTATGATGTCATAATAATTAATGGAGTATTTACTGTAAAAAGAGGTTTGAGTTTTGAAGATATGTGGAGTTTTGTTAAGTCTTGTATTTCCATACTATGGGAGTACACTAATAATCGAATGATCTTCAATGTAATGTCGAGTCATGTTGACTGGGAAAGGGACGATCTCTTCCACCTCCCTATTGATTTATTAGCGGATTTTCTCTGTGAGAAAATTTCCAGGAACTTTGTGATTAGGAATGACTACCAACTTTATGAGTACGCGACCATCATCTACAAATGAAATTAGAGCAACAATATTCGTTAATTCTCAACAGAAATGCCAAAGAAATGAATGGTGGACGCTGGGGGATTTGAACCCCCGGCCTTCTGGTTGCAAACCAGACGATCTTCCAGGCTGATCTAAGCGCCCCTAACTAGTGGGAGGCGCCCCTCGTTATTGAGTCAAACCGTCTTCATGGTTCACGAATCTTCCGAGGAAGTCAGTGTTGGAAGGATTGCCATTATTCCCATCAATGAGCAAAATAGCACCACCACAAGCAGGTCGTTTTGGCCGTTCCCGGAAGATTCCTGGAGAGTGCTCGGCTGAGTAACCTGAGGAGAGATTTGGACGTGGACATCCATCCCCAATGTAACGGAAAGGTAGTCCTCAGAGATTGTGGAATTTGTCTGGATCTGGTGACGCATTGAGACTTGTCCCGGAAGGATTCCATTCTGCGGTCCCAGAAGAACGGCCTCGGCCACCATACAATCGGGATCCGCCTTGGAGCCATTCTCGTCCAACTCGCAGGAACTGGTCAACCATGCTGTGGAGAGGTCATCTGGCCCATCGAAAACACCGTCCCCATCCACATCGAACTGGATCCTGTGACTCACTCCCTCCCTGGCATCCACATCCATAAAAAATAGAAAGTCTGTTTCCACTAACACATCATCAGGGACACTCGCTGGGGTCATTCCCTGATCGGTCAATAATATGGTGAACTCCTTTGTCTCGTGGGCAATCGTCGAGGGTATCATTATTGCAGTCAAGAGGACTAGTAGCATGGATAATTGCGTTATTCGCACGGACTTCGGATGACAGGCGATGGCTTGAACATGACTCACCTTCTGGGATCACCATGGGCCGACAGAGAGTGGTGATGGCTGCGGCGTTGGCTGTTTGCTTAGTCGGAGCCGGAGCCTCAGTATTCCTCCTTCTGCAAGGGGGCGAGGAGGGCGTCTCCTCAGGAATTGGGTCCATGGTCGATCCCCTATTGCAAGACGAGGGTCACGACCATAGGAACGCCAGTCAGCACATCCTCTACACGGACAACATCCAATCGGTGTCGTTCAACCCGCTCACTGCACCTGGAAACGCCGAGGTCCAGGTCTCCGATTCACCTGATGGTAGGACATATGCATACATAGCTGGTTGGAGCGAGATGCACATAGTCGACGTCACTGATCCGTCAAACACCACAGTCACGGGGGTGTACGTAGACCCTAACACCCAGGTTCTTGATGTCAAGTACCTCGTCTACAACAATCGAGAGTACGTCATCGTACAGAACCAATTGGTCGACCCGGGTGCTGCAGACCCGAATGTGGGGGAATGGGGCGATCCGGCCCAGGTCACAGTCACCCTAGTCGATGTGACCGACAAGTCAGACCCAACCTTCGTAGATGCTTGGTACGATGCAGATCATCCCAGCGGACCGCACAACCTGTACACGCACATGATAGACAACGAATGGTACATCTTCGTTGCGAACCCTGAATACGAGTCATGTGACATTGGGCAGGGTGATGCTTGTGGAGGCATCACTGTTGCTCACCTGAACTTCGCCGGGTACGGAGACCTGCCAAGAATAGTTAAGGTCGGGGAGGCCGAGGTTAGTTGGGAAACCACGAGAGGGGGATGGATATACATCCACGACATGACAGTCCAAACCTGGCCGGGAGAAGACCCCAATGACCCCAGGTACGGGAAGACATACGTGTATGGGGCTTACTGGGAAGCAGGGTTGAGGATTTTCGACGTTTCAGACGTGCCTCATCCGGGCAAGGACATGGTGGAATACCTAGCGGTAGCAGCTGCTTGCAGGGGGTCATTCGGCACCCAGTTGGGGTGCAACTGGAGGGCTCCGGAGGTCGGCCTGTGGATGGACTTCGAGGATTTCGATGGCGATGGCGAACCGGACAGTGGGACTACGGGGAACGAGAATGGCGGCAGGGCCTCCTACATCCACTATGCCGAGCCCATCGACGAGATGGTGGACGCAACTCATCTCGGATACCCTTCTGGGAAGATCCACACAACCATCATCGCAACGGAGGTCCTAGAGACCACAGTGGGAACCGGGATGGCATACTTCTTGGATACCACGCCATATGAAATGGTCAATGGCAACGTCAGGTTCCTGCCAGAGCTAATTCACGGCTGGGAGACTCCCTTCGCTGACCATCACTTCATACCCGGAGGAGAGGAATGGCTCTTATTCAGCCCCCATAATGCGGATCACGAGATTTTCCAGACTGGTCTTCCTGGATTTCCAGACAATAGCCATGGAGGGGCCTGGGACGGGCGGATTTACATGGGCAACTACCACTCAGGACTATGGGTAATCGACATCGAATCCCTATTTGTCGCAGGATTGGAAAACGGGAACAAGACCGATGCGCACATGGATTCTACAATTGGATATCATTTACCTCATGGAGCGGATGGCGCCCCGCTTGACAGCTCCTACTATGACTTTGGATGGACACCCTTCATTTGGACGGCTGAGCATTACAAGGGATACACGTACCTCTCATGCATTACCACTGGCCTCTATATTGTCCAACTAGATATCGATGCACCGTATGGGAAACCCCTGACTTCATGATAGAAGGATAATGCGAATTGGGTGCAGTTTCATATCGTAGTTGTTTCCGCAAAGTCTCATGGGAGGCACGAGAGTCTGGCTGGCAGTGGCCATAATGCTGATGGCACCGGTTTCTGGTTGTCTTTCTTCCAAAGATGGAGGAGGGGGGCAAAGTGATGAGAATTGGGTCGATCCAGTGATGGAGATCGAGGATTCGAATCATTCTCACAGTGACCTATTTTCTCACAGACTTTCCACTTCAAATGCTAAGCTGATCGACTATCACAATCTCAATTGCGATGGGGAGGTCTATCCCCCTCCTGAGTTGGATAATACAGCTGGAAGGCCATGCCATGATGACTGGAAGAATGTGGGCCCGACTCCGGGGGATAACTCGGAGATTGCCATCGAAGGCAACTTCGACGAGGATTGCAAGATTCACGCTGATGGCAGTGGGGGGTGCTATGCATATGTCTCAAGCTACAACCAATTCGAGATCCTAGATATTAGCGAGCCCAACAACATCAGGCTACTATCGACATACTACGCCGAGATTGCCAGGATGATCGACATCAAGGTCACCAAGGATAACAACTGGGTTCTGGTTAATCACGAGTTGACCAACAGCGAACTGGACCCAATTCCGAACGATGATGATGCGAACAGTGGGACGAATAGATTGGATGTGATCTATGTCGGGGACAAGACGAGCCCAGTCAAGGTGGCAGAGTGGAACAACCCCCCTGCGGGATTCCACAACCAGGACCTAGCTGTATACTGCGATTGGGGAGGGGCTGTCGACTTCAGAGAGGATTGCAGCCTCTTCCTCTTCGGGGCCGATCCCTATCCAGAGATGGTAGAGGGAAGTTCTGGGACTTTCTACAAAGGGACCCAGATATTCTATGTGCCAAGAGGCTTCGAATCTTGGCTTCCAAACCAAAACGATGACCAGCAGAACTCCAGCAGGGAGATTATCAGGTGGGGAGGATACACTCCGGAACCCGATACTACCTGTGGAGGATCAATCTTCAATCACGATCACGTATACTTCGTCCACCCGATTACCAAACAAAGACTACTGATTGCATCCTACTGGGGAGCTGGCTTGAGGATTGTCGATGTAAGCGAGCCTCCGATAGTTGCAGATCCACTCGGAATCTCTTGGCCTCCCGAGGTTGGTCGCTGGCTTGGATGCCCCTCAGCGGATGAGGGTTGGTATGGCCCAGATGGGGGTGGACACGCCAATATGACTCCCGAGGAGTGGCTAGACGCAGAGCAGGGTAATGACAACATCCACTACGCCGTGCCATACGACCATTTGGTATGCAATGGCATCAGCGAGTACGTCCCTCAGGCAGAGTGGCCATCTGAGTGTGGCTCGGGGCCAGGAGATGCGCTGTATGGCGTAAACTGGCGCCATTACACCATCATAGCCCCCGAATACGGAAGCAACCCCAGTCACAGTGGTTTCCT
>CBFIAW010000079.1:0-4262 GCA_965660655.1 Candidatus Thalassarchaeaceae archaeon
CTTCCCGGATTCGAAGTAATCAGAGATCTAGCCATAGACCCATGGTCTCTCGAGAGGAAGAGGGAATCCAGTGATCCATGGATGGTCGCTGCCACAAGGGAAGGGGCCCATACCCCACAGGGGACAATGGGGACAATGGATCCATCAGTAGCCGCGAGAATACACTCGATGAGAGACTTCGGTAGCCAGAACATCCTCCATTCCAGCTCAGATGCCGTCCCTCACGCAAACGGATACCTAGGGCCCGCCGTCATCGCATCATCTTGGTCTAGGAGAAACGACCCTCGGACTTCTCCTTCGAAGGGTGAGGAAATAGACAGATTGCTATCCTCTCCTAATGGAATTAAGGCTGAGACCGACCTAGCTCCGATTAAGCGACAATCATCAGTACCCAGCGCCGTCTCCGAGGCCCTTTTGGAGGCAAAGAACTCGGTACTAACGGGAGACGGATTCAACGGAAAGCACGGCAAGCACGTGTGGTGGTACACTTGGACGGTGAAGAGCAGCGGAACGGTCAACGACACAGTCATCTATCGCCAGGCATTGGGTCCATTCGGGCTTCTCGGAAACCTCTTCTCGGGAGTAACTGCACGGATGGTCTTGGGATTCACTAGGACAGGTGGAAATGTGTTCAACGGAATGCTGGGGATGGTGGCTCCACCAGCAGGAATAGGAAAGATGCCCAAGCAGTTCAACTCATCGGTGGACAATCACCACGAGGTCGTGGCTATTTTCAACGAGATGGATGGTAGATTCTGATGGCCATGAAATATGCTTACCACCCTGGAAACATCGCTCACAGTAGTGCTACTGAAGTTTCACAGACTATGGAGCCAACCGCCCGTTCCCTGGGGATCGAACTCTTTCCCATGGACGGGGCAACAAGTTGTGGCGCCGGAATAATCAGGCAGGCCAACGACTTGCTGCAAGTAACTCTGAACGCACGAAACTTCGCAATCGCAGAATCAATGGGGATGGACATAATCACCCCATGCGCAGCCACGGCTGGAAATCTCAACGAGGACCTCTCCAGACTGAATGGCGACCCCCTATTGCTAGCTAAGACTAACGAAGTCCTCCAACGCACTTCAGGACTCACCATGTCGGGCACGTTAAGCATACACCACCTCCTTCACGTAATTGTCGACGAGATAGGACTCGACAAAGTCAGCGAGAAGGTCCGCAATCCAATAGACTTCCCAATTGCCGGATTCTACGGTCCCAACATGCAGCAGGAGGGTGCTTGCGGAGAAGACGATGTTTTCGACCCACAGTACCTGGAGCTCCTGATCAAAGCCTTGGGGGGGGAGCCTGTAATGTGGGAAAGCAGAACCCAAAGCGTGGGAGTCCCAGGTTTATTCTCGGAGGAGGCAACAGTTCTCCGACAAATCGCTTCAACCATCAATGACGCAAAGTCGGAAGGCGCGGCTATGATAGTTAGCGCATGCACCCTTTCCCACACCGCACTCGATATCTACCAGGGCAAGGCTAGCAGGGCGACCGGGCTATCTACAAACATCCCGGTAATCCACCTAACAGAGATGCTCGCATTCGCATTGGGGCACTACAACAACCGACTAGCCCAACTCAGGACAAGGATAGCTGTAATCGGCGACTAGAACTGGTCAAGGCCAGTCTGCCCAGTGGGCCTGAAATTCTCAGGGGGGAGGTCTTCCCTGTGAGATTCCTTAGCACCCTTGGCCGGGGTAGTATCGGTTCCTGAAAGATCGCGCCTATGGCGTTCTCTGGCATTCTTTACGAATTCAGCAGCCGAGCAGATGCCACTTTCTGAGGATATCGAGAACCTCTCCAAGTTTGACAAATCTTTGTGGGGGCTCCCCGGAAGCCCTCTCGAGACCCTCCTTGCAGCCTTATGCATGTACTCTTCCTTCCTCTTTGCCGAATCCTTGGCCTTTTCGTCCCTTGTTCCCTCGGCAACAAGGATGACCACTTCCCCTTGCCTTCTTCTCCCTGTCCTGCCTCTCCTCTGAATGGTCCGTATTTCACTTGATACTGGCTCATAGAATATGACGAGGTCTGCGCTTGGGATGTCCAGGCCTTCTTCTCCTACTGATGTGGCAACCAGAACGTTCGCCGATCCTGCTCTGAACTCTGAAAGTCTGCTTATCTGCTGCTTTGCTGTGAGTCCGCCAGAACCCGAGCGACTCGATTGTCCGATGAACTGGATCGCCCTCACCCCCTCGAGCTCTGAAAGCGCGTCTTCGAGGGCTTCAACTGTGTCTCGATAGTTGGCGAAGACAATTACCCTAGACCCCGAGTCTCTTCTAATTCTCTCACGAACCAGCCTTCGGACCGCCCCAACCTTGGAGTGCACCTCATCCATGGCCTCTAGACTGTCCGTCAGACCTCTGACTCTCCGATCCCTGAGGAAGTCCTTCGCAGATTTGCTCTTCCCCCCCTCATCCTCCATCCTTGATAGAAAATGCCTCGATGCTGCTATTCCCTGACAGAGGAGGTGGTTAATCAGATGATGCAGCCTCATGGCCGTAGCAATCTGAGAGGATGACCCGAAACCGCTTTTATCTCCTCTATTGATTGCCTCCTGAGCCCTTTCCATTGCATTCGACAGACCCGCTTGATTCACCGCCCCCGGCATCACGTACCTGCCACTCCTTCGCTCCCTGTCTACAATCCCCTCTTGCCAAATCCTGAATGGCTCTGCGAGATCCCGGATTTCACTCGGTACCTCAACCCCAACTTCCTCAACATCTAGCTCTGATAGGAACTCTGCCACCATTGGATCATCCCTGGTACGCAGATGGATCTTCTTGATCTCCAGTCTCCTGCAAATCTCCTGAACTTGCTCCCTCCTCGAACCAGGGCTCGCTGTAGTAGCCAGTATCAATGGGTTCTCAGATTGAGAAATGTACATCTCAGCTACTTCGGCCATTGCATGCTCTCCGGTGCAGTGATGAGCCTCGTCGACAACAAGTAGGCTACAATCTTCCAATGAGAGAACTCCTTTTCTCACATCATTTCTCACCACCTGTGGTGTTGCAAAAACCAATTGTGAGCCACTCCAAAGTTCGGGTCTCTTGGAGGCAGTTTGCTGTCCACTCAGAACAATCGGACTCAATTCAGAAGCTTTGGAAAGAACAGGCAGGGCATTTTCCAGATGTTGATTCGAAAGGGCAACGGTAGGGGCGATAACCAATATCCAACCCTCGGTTCTCTCCAATCTCTCCACTATGGTCATCCATGCCACTGCAGTCTTTCCAGCAGCAGTGGGGAGGATGAGAAGCATCGAACCAGACATCGCATCGTCTATGGCCTGGAGTTGGTATGCCCTGGCCTGTACCATTTCCGAAACCAATCCTGGATGGTCAACATATGGGAACACGGACTCGGGCCTCCGGAGTCAGGGTTCAAAATCGTTGCATTGACAATATTCGTTCCAATAACCCTGCAGGGGTGCGCATTTGACATCCCGATTCGTTCAAATAGGGCATGTTTGTCGCAAGGCCGCTCACTGCGTGAGGTACCAGACACCAAAGGGCTCTGATTAGCATCCCACAAACCGCATCCGCATTCGCGAATCCGGCCCGGTGTCACGGTGCTTCCATAGCGCGGTTGGCCCGGCATTGGCCGCTTGCGGCCAATTTCGGAATACAGGAGGAAATGCAATGGCAGACCGATCCAAACCCCGCCGTGGTAGCATGGGCTATGGCCCTAGAAAGCGTGCAATCCGCCAATTCGCTAGAATCACCTCATGGCCAGAAACAGAGTCTTCCGAGGTTCGTATCCAAGGATTCGCAGGTTGGAAGGCTGGAATGACTCACATCCTGATGAGGGACACCAACCCAAAATCAACCTCTGCAGGCCAGGAAGTTAGGAAGGCAGTCACCGTCGTCGAGGCTCCTCCAATGAACGTTCTAGCCGTAAGGGGCTACAGGATGACCCCCTATGGGAAGCAGACGGCCGGCGAGGTTTGGGCTGACGTCTCCGCAGACTCGCCCACCAACCTATTCCCACGCTTCGCGAACCAGACCCGAGGAGAAAGGGACGTAGAGGAGGGAAGGAAGCCAGCAACACGCGGTGGAAGAATCCCGAAGAGACCGTCTCAGCCATCTGAGGATGCAGTAAACTCCCTGAGGGGGCAGGACCTTACCGAGGTTCGCCTGATCGTCTGCACTCAACCAGACCGAGTTAGGGGCGTCCCCTAGAAGACTCCCGAGATAATGGAGATAGGACTGAACTGGGGCGGCATAGATGCAAAACTCGACTGGGCAATGGAACGTCTC
>CBFIAW010000080.1:0-4244 GCA_965660655.1 Candidatus Thalassarchaeaceae archaeon
GTCAAGAAGAGGATTAAGGAGATGAAAACCATAGAGGTCGAGGAGGAAAGTTGGCAAGACGAGATGCCCTCATGGGCGAACTCAGCAACTGCAATTCCGGGACTGGACCTGATTCCCAAGGAAGAGCCACTGACAAGAAGGCTATCTCCCCGAAGAGGGCCTGCAATTTTTGGTTTCAAGAAGGCTAGTATGTATGAGCCATCCGAGTCCTTTCTTCCAGAGCCTTCTGCGATGACATACTCCCCTACACCCTTGGGTTCCAGAGTTTCCAGGCTTTACCTAAATCCCATTTCTGGAAGAATCATTCAAGATGGTCTAAGAAAGGCGATGGGCATTGTTTCCGGAGAAGACAAGGTTGGACAGGTTTCTCCACTGAGTCTGCTCCATCTAGCTTCATGTACACCCGATTTCCTTCCTCTGTGGCCTAGGAAGAACGACTATGATATCATTCAAGAAGCCCTACATGGGCACGAAAGAGAGTTGCTTTCTACTCCTGTTGATCTCGAAGAAGAGCGGAGAATGAAGGGTACACTAGTAGTTCATTCGTGGATGGATGAAGACTCACTAGAGACGATAGAGAATGATTGGGGAGTCCAGGCCGGAGATTTACGAAGCAGAGTTGAGCTACTCGAATGGCTCCTATATGCAATGCGCAGGATTCTATCCGAGGACGAAGGTCTAGCAAGAATAGATCGAGGAGCGCACAAGACATTGTTCGAGTCCATCGACGAGGTCCATCGAAGAGTTAGGTACGGATGTAAAGCAGATATCCTAGGGCTAGTGGCAATCAAAGGAGTTGGGAGAGTAAGGGCTAGGGAAATGTCGGACACCCTCGGCGTAGCCAGTGCATCTGACGTCTCTCTGATAACCGAGAGGGACAGGTCTAGGCTATCGGATCTAAGGGGGTGGAGTCCCAGATTGGTGGATAAACTAGTGGATTCAGCCAGTAAGTCGGTTAGAAGGTCACGCTAATCAAATTCTTCAACAGAACAGCATCGGGCAGCATGGACGCACGCCACCCTGTGCCATGGTTCCCTGCCTGGGGCATCAAGTTCGCGGAACCCATCGAGAATGTCTTCTCTGTAGTATCCATCATTAACGAATGGAGATCAAGCAATAGGTGGATGATGTTGGCATATGAGGCAGCGGCTAGTGAAGTTCACCTATGGACAGCATGGTATGCGCTTAGGAGGAGTGAGGATTCCGATGAAATGGTCGCGAAGACCCCAGATGCAGAGTTTCTAAGGCTGATCTCAGGAACTCGGCAGATCAGTAAGGCGTTTGAGAGAGCTGGTGTTGCAGTAGGTGACGGATGCGCATGGATAGTCATGCTTCCTGATTGGGATATAGGTGATGGATTCGGAGAATTCTCTATTCCCTTAGAAAGTTACAACGATGCTACAGAAGAGGCGATTAGACTAATCGAACACCTAAGAGGATCGCTGGTCCCAAGCCGTCCGACTCCATCAGCAAGTGGACTCGAGAGGATTGGTTCAGACTATCCAAGAGAGTCAAGTATCACAGAAATCGAGGATTTGTTCCTGAGTCACATTGCCCTTTCCGATTTGAAATGAGGTCGTTTCTGCAGTCATGTTGATAGACGAGGGACATGACAGGAATTCGTAACATGCCAAAGTTCTACGGGTTCGGATCATGCGCTGATTGCGGCATTGCATGCACTTCTGGGAACTTCCTCACTCATGAGAGCAGAAGGTACTGCACGGCTTGCTGGGTGGAGAAGAACAACCCAGAACATCCTGATTTGAAAGAAATTCGTGAGAAAGTAGTGTCAGCCGTAGAAGAATGGAAGTGTACAAAGTGGACTCGTGAGCAAGGTCCTCTTCCACTAGGCCCCATGCCCGTAAAGAAATGAGGGATGACCTTGGTAAGTGGATTTGTTCCAGACGACTTTGATGCCACATCATGGGACAATCTTGAGCCCATTACTAACGAACTTCTTGAAAGAGACTTGAATTGCTCTAGCTGTCTGGAGAGTCTAATATCCAACTCCTCTGAGCTTGCAGAGCACATTTCGGAGACCGGGGCATTACTGTACATTGCGATGACTTGCGATACCGAGAGCGAGGAAAAGAAAGGGTCTTTCCTAGAATTCATGAGCAATGTCAGACCGAAGTTATCTGAGTTCTCGGATGCATTGAATAGGAGGATAGTCAATCACTCATCGGTTGATGATCTTCCTAGCAGATACGATCTGATGCTTAGAGGTATGAGGACAGACGTCGAAATCTTCCGAAAAGAAAACATCCCCTTGGGAGTGAGGCAAACTGAGCTTGTTACCGAATCACAGACGATTAATGGGGCAATGACTGTTGAGTTCGATGGCGAGGAAATGACCTTTCCCCAGATGAGCAAGTATCTCGAGTCAAATGACAGGTCCAAACGACAAGCAGCATGGATGGCCATAACTGCGAGGTGGATGGAGGATCATGAGAGGTTGTCTGAAATTTTCGATGAGTTAATTTCAATCAGGCATCAAATAGCCCTCAACGCAGGCTTCGGGAGTTATACAGAATACATGTTCAGGGCAATGCATAGGTTCGACTACACCATAGGTGATTGCCTAGAGTTCCACAAATCTGTAGAATCGGTTTGCATGCCCATTCTCAAACAAATAAACAAGGACAGATGCGTTGGTCTTGGGATAAGTGAGTTATGCCCGTGGGATGTAAATGAGAAAGGAGGCTCGGGCCCAGACATACATGGGAGAGACCCACTAAAGCCATTCGAAACAGTAGAAGAGATGGTTCAGAAATTATCTGTGATGTTCCATGAAATCTCAAATGATCTTGGAGGTAAGTTCGACAAACTGGTGGAGATGGACACCCTAGATCTGGATACCAGGAAAGGGAAGGCCCCTGGAGGATACCAGTATTACCTTGAGAAGAGTAGGGTACCGTTCATTTTCATGAATGCAGCAGGCCTCCAAGGCGACTTAGAGACGATGATTCATGAGGCTGGACATGCTTTCCATTCCCTCTATTGCGGGCATCTAGAACTGATTGACGAGAGGGACTATCCAATAGAGTTCGCAGAGGTAGCATCCATGTCCATGGAACTGCTGACACAACCATGGTGGGACAAGTTCTACGACTCAGAAGAGGCTGCGAGGGCAAGGAGGACTCATCTAGAAGGAGTAGTCTTCCTGTTACCTTGGATAGCCACCATTGATTCATTCCAGCATTGGATATATGCAAACCCTGGACATTCTAGAGAGGAAAGGGCCGAGGTATGGCTATCGATAAGAGACAAGTTCGGATCAGACATGGATTGGACTGGTCACACGGATTTCAGAGAGTTGTCATGGCAACAGCAGGGGCATCTATTCGGCGTCCCATTCTATTACATCGAATACGGGATCGCACAACTTGGTTCGTTGCAACTGTGGAAGACCCAAATGAGCGACCCGCAAAAGGCGCTTGATGACTATTCTAGTGCTATGTCGCTTGGCAATACTAGAACCTTGCCGGATCTCTTCTCGGCGGCTGATCTAAAACTAGGTTTCGATGAAGGGCATTTCATGTCCCTGATGGGGACCGTTGAGACTGCACTATCCGAGCTACCGACGTAGCCTTCGGACCCCAGGGCCTACGCTAGTCGCGCAGACCCTCGGATGTCACGGTAAAGACTGCCTCGCCCTCAGGAAGGTTTGGACTGTCAATCAGGCGAGCTATTCTACGGCCCCCCTTTGACTTCCTGAGGTAAAGGCGGAATGTACTAGCGTGCGCCACAATGTGGCCCCCGATTGCTCTGGTGGGATCCCCCCACATCGAATCGGGCTTAGACATGACTTGGTTTGTCACAAGGACGATGGCGTTATGCACATCGGCAACTTGCTTCAGCTCCTTCATGTGCCGGTTCAGTTTCTGCTGTCTAGTAGCCAACATTCCTCTTCCGATGTATTCAGCTCGGAAGTGACTGGTTAGGGAGTCAACAATGATTAGTCTAACATCGAGACTCTTCGCCATTCTCTTTATCTCATCAACGAGAAGCATCTGATGTGCCGAGTTGTATGCTCTGGCAACGTGGATCCTATCGAGTGCATCCTGGGGATCCATTCCCACACCCTCAGCCATCTGCGATATCCTCTCTGGCCTGAATGTGTCCTCTGTATCAATGTAAACAATCTCGCCGTCAAGACCGCCTTGCTCCAATCCTAGGATACAGTTTACTGCCAGCTGATGCCCGATCTGTGTCTTTCCGCTTCCAAACTCACCGAATACCTC
>CBFIAW010000081.1:0-4176 GCA_965660655.1 Candidatus Thalassarchaeaceae archaeon
TCTTGCCGTAAGTTTGAGTGCCATGAACGCATTGTCCCGATGCTCCTTTCTTTTGTCACGTAGCTCCCTTCGAAGCATATCCTCGCATCCTGAGGGGAACATAGGGGCTATCTTCTTCAGGCAGTTCATCGCCTCCCACCTAACCGATTCCTCATCGTCAAGTAGCCTGTCAGAAAGGCAGTGGAGGAGTATCCCCTGTCTCCTTAGTGCGAATGAGGGGAGCGTCTTCAACGCGGCAATCCTGACGTCGGGAAAGTTATCCTCCAAGGCATCAACCAATGCTTCGTATGCATTCTCGGCATCTCTCTCGCCGACTTTACTCAGAGCTTTAATCGCATCAATCCTACCGAGCATCCATCTATTCCCGTCTATCAGGATCTCTACCTTCTCGGATTCTCCCGTGGCAAGGGGAAGTATTTCGGAAATCTCAAGCCTTTGCCAAGGGCCATCGTCGGGTAGTAGGGCAGCAAAACCAGAACTTTTCTTCCCCCTTTTCTTTGCCACACCTATCCTTTTTCCCGTCCGCGGGTCACGTGCGATGTACTCCCTAGGCATAGAAAATCGCTCGTGGATAGAGCCATCACACTTCAATCAAACGCGGAAATGTTCAGGGTAACCATGAAGCATGCCAGCCGATAGCAAGGCCTGAAACATGTCCTCAGAGGTAGAAATAGAGATTTCAAAGCTACTCCATGCCTCTTTCAACGGAGGTACCGGGGAGCCGATTGGAGCGATGGATCTAGCTCGCATGTGGTCCCTGGAGATTCAATGGTTCTCTCCAGAAGTTGCTCACATTCTGGTGGGGAGGCTGCATGTCTCGGGATGGCTAGTTGATGAGGGGAGAGGCCTATTCCCATGTGCTTCTTCCTTCAATCACCCTCCAGAACTCGGTTGGCGGCCATTTTTGTCCAGGGTCGGTGAAATCCCCATCCCACCTGCAAGCACCACTGAATCTTCGAAGGGCTCCACGGCCCCGCCCATTCTCATTAGCACCGAAAATCGATCGGATAAGGAAGAGGGGGCAACGGGCACATTGGCCTCTAGGGTCGCCAAAATGTCGGGCTTGGATAAGAGGGAGGTAATCCGCAGGGCGCAAAGGAAGAGGAGGGCACTGGGACCCGTGTCGCTGGAGGTCGCCATGCTTCTCTTGGCCAGGGAGCAGAACCTGGAGTTGGACGAACTCACCGAGTTAACCTAGTTTGAGCCGTTCCCATTTGTTCTGACCTCTGCTGCAAGCAGCCCCGGGAGGACCAGGAGGGCAAGGATAAGGGAAAAGGCTACGGAAATCGAACTTACGATTCCGAAGTCCCTGATTACTGGGATGGGGGAGAGGAGCAGAACCATGAAGCCGCAAATAGTCGTGCCTGCTGACATCAGAAGGGCAGAACCAGTGTTGGCGTACATGTCCCTCATTGCCGGCCAGATCGCCATCCCGGATTTCCTGTTCGACTCGAAGCGCCTCCATACGTGAATCGAATAGTCAATTCCGAGCCCTATTGTGAGAGCCGTGATCATAATCGTCAGAACGTTCCAATTGATGCCCAGGACGGCCATCGAACCAACTACCCAGGAGCCAGCTAGCCCGACTGGCAGTATGACCAGCAAAGATTGCCCGATTTTTCTTGTCAGTACCGCCAACACCAGTAGGGAAACTGTCAGGCTAATTGCAGTGGAACTGACGATTGACGATATCAAACCGGAAAGGAGATTGGACAGGGTCATCAGATCGCCGACTGCGTATGCCCTGCCACCGGTATCCGAAGAGACGATGAACGACTCTTCCTTCATGTCCTCCGATATCTGCTCCACCATCGCACTGCTCCGTGCCTCAACATCTACCCTGATCCTCAGGAACCTAATCGCAGCGCCATCGTCAGTTAGGCCAACGTGCTCGCTCGTTCTCTCTGACCAGGTCGCTCCTCTGAGTTGGTCTCCAACTGTGTCGTTGGATAGGAGTGCGGAGAGGGCTGACGCCAGGTCACCCTCGACGAAACTATCCCCTGGGGCAAGATCTTCCCCAAACACCTCTAGGTTGTGTTCTATTCCGAACTGGGGGTCCTGCTCGATTGCATCGACAACGATTCTGTAAATGCTATCGTATGATGCCCACTCGTTGCTCGTCCCCGGGGCCTCGGTTACAACAGTTCCTTCCATTCTGACGAGAGCGTCTTCCAAGTCGCCGAGTGCCTCTATTAGCCCCTCTTCACTGTCGAAAGAGGACTCCCCCTCCCCCGGCTCAACAAGAATGTAGACGGACTTCAGAGCGTTCACCTGGTAGGATTGGTAGAGCTCTTCCCTGACTTCCATTATCTCCATCTCGTCCTCGGAAAGGAAGTCCGTCAGTTCGAAACTGGTGTCGAGACCCTGCATTGAAACTACGACCGAGCCAGCCGTGATTATTGCTACAGATAGCAGCACTAGGGGGGCGTTCCCCCTCTGGAATTCAGATGCCTTCTCAGCCAAACTGCCCAGTTCTAGGCCCCTGTTCCGCGATGCACCCATCGTCCTCTCGACGAAAACGTGCATAGCTCCGACTGTGACCGTGCTCGCGAGGAATGCTGAGACTACCCCCAGTGCTAGTGTGGCTCCGAATGTACGGAGTGGGGGGAGGGGTGAAAGCGAATTGGCCAGGAAAGCGAAGACAGTGGTGATTACTGCAAGAGATAGGGCTACCCTCAGATCCATCAAAGCCTTCGCCCATGCTTCCGCCGAGCTGTCGGACTCTTCTTTTGCCCGCTCGTACGCCCTCTGGAGGTGGATGGAGTAATCTATGCCAAGACCGAGTACAACGGGGGCAACCGCGACCTCTAGGATGGAGAAACGCACCCCCATTAGGGAAATGGCACCATATGTCCAGACCAGGGATGCCAGTAGTGCCACTAGGGGGGCTACTACCATTGTTGCCGATCGGAATGTTAGGGCTAGTAGGACGACAACGACCATTACGGCAAGGAAGATCAGCCAAACCAAGCTATCCAGGGTTGATTCGTTGATGTCGTTGCTGATGAGGTCGTCCGAGATAACCCCATACTCAAGGATGGAGGTTCCACTCAGCATCTCCCTGATTTCATTGGCATGCCTCTGGCGTTCCTCGCTCCCTATGTCTCCGCTGATCTCGATGAGCCATAGTGTGCTACTGGCCGTAGGGGTCGGATTTCCTTCTCCGCTCTCCAGCCAGTTACAAACAGGGGAATAATCCAGATCCCAGTGTAGCAAGGCAGAGGATGCGAATGCAGCCGTGGCAATCGACCTCTCATCGCTTCCAATTGCGTCTCCACACTCCTCATCGCCCAATGCAGCGTCCAGCATCTCCTTCCAATCGTTGAAATCAGAGAGATTTCCTGAGAGGTTCCTCTGCTCCAGGAATCTCTGAAGGACTTCGGCAGCATTAATCTGGGAGGATATGAAAAAGCCGTTTTCTTCAGAATAAGATTGAATCATTGCATGATCTTCCGCCAGTTGGTGTAAAGCCTTCATTTCTAGCACGTTAGCCACTTGATCCTCGCTCGCAGCCGGTCTGACATTGACGTACACTAAGTGCGGGGACGTCCCAATCGCGCTCTCTATCCTGTCTTGTGCGTCATCGGCATCGGTTTCCGGTGCGAATGATGAGAGATCGGTCGTGAATGCAAGGCTCCCGACTAGGAAATACGCCAGGAAACCTGTCAATAATAGGCTAACTATGAGGATGGGCAATGACATCCTTTCGAACGTTTCAGCCACGCGGTTTGTCACGGCTTCTATGCCTGACATCGACGCCCCCAAAACCTCCCGCTGTAAAACTTAGGGGAGGTTTGTGGCGAGATTGGCTCGGCTTTAGCATGCAAGGCCTCAAAAGGGCCCCTCGAGTCGACCGCCCGTCCTATGCCAGTCAAAGTAATGAAGAACGAAGGTCGAGAACTACGAATCAGAGTCATTGACGGGAATCATACGGCACTCCAGATGTTCCGTTCCCGCCTGAATGACCGGAACGATGTCGAGTATGCAAATTACTTTCAGAACCATCCGGACCTCGATGATCCGGAATTGTATGTACGTTCGGTCAAGGGCAAGAAGGCTGACAAGATTCTCAAAGACATATGCTCCGAGATCACCAAGGAATTCTCAAGCATCAAGCTTTGAGGTGGTGATCCCCTGAAAGGGAGCGAAATCGAGAATTACTTGGGACTCTCCACA
>CBFIAW010000082.1:0-3666 GCA_965660655.1 Candidatus Thalassarchaeaceae archaeon
TTACCGGTTACTACAATCACATGGATGAGGCCCTAATCCTGGAGGACGTCAACCTTGTGGGGGCCGACGCCGCATTCCTCGACATGGACGCAATCTGTAGCGCAGGCTTTTTCCAACTATTCCTAAATGAGCCATATGATGTAATAGAGAGGTGGTTGTACGAGGATTCCTGCAGCATAGAGGTGTGGAGCGATGGAACTGGGTGGGAGACAGTTTGGAGGTATGGCGGTTGGGACAACGAGAGGAAGTATAGGATCGAGGACCGGGTTTCAAGTGCACCCGATCCAGAGTACAACGACTACAACGGAGACTTCTATGGGGACTGGCACTCAACCCTATGGAACAACTACACCGAGGCAGGGGGAGTTCGTGACTCATGTTTCCTCCCATATCTTGGGTACGGCTGGGGTGATCTTGGATCGGGCTGCTACGAAGACGGCGAACTTGATCAGACGGCCAACACCATCGACCTTACTCCCTATTCAGGGCAGACTATCGACATCAGGTTCCGTTTCAGAAGCGGTCTCGAGGGTTCTGTCGGACCAGATGGTTCTGCGGACAATTCCGCTCTTGACGCCTTCGCGATAGATAACATCACAATCAGGAAGAGGGATGTGACCTTTGGAACATCGACAGTCGAGAGCCAAGAAATAACAAACCTCAATCTAGCTGCAGGAGAGTCCATTCAGGTCCAACTGACTTCTGATTTCGTTGACAACACTACTTACTACATATCAACAGAGCTATCCAACGCAAATCTCGGGGGGAACCAAGTTGACCAGGACGACACAAATGATCAGACAAGATTCCAGCTGACTGTAAGGAACCTGTACGACCCAGGGCTGTTCGAGGAGCCATGGCTGGATCTCCTGAATGGAGAACGCTATGCATCAGGGGAGATGCCAATCACAGTAGGAGTCCAGAACTGGGGTAACACCTTCGTCGACTTCGACGTCGAAGCGAAGGTCAGCAACGCACTCCCCGAGCTAATCGCAGCCGAGGACTTCTCAGGATTCCAGCCGATTTGGGAGGACGATGGAAACGAAAATGGAAGCAGATTGGACGATTCCTCGGGGACCAACGAGATGCTTCCCCAGAACCAAGGCGTGTTCAAGAATCAGGCCTACTGGCTGGGGCATCCCGATGATGGTTACGGGGACAGCTGGAACGAGACGCTGACGCTGGAGCCCATCGAGCTCACAGACAGCGGTGCAGACTTCACATTCCTCACCTTCGACTACTTCGCTGAGGGGGATCACATCTCTGACAGGAATGGCAAAGTCCAATCCGTAAGGGACTTCTCCTATCTTGAGGCGTCTTGGGTCAAGGACGGGGAGGTGTACCAGGGAATAATCTACGGAAGCTGGACGGACCTCAACGAGAACGGCCTGAGGATAGCATTCAACCCATACACGGAGACGATTTTCAACTACTGCGAGGACTTCGATCAGAACGGCCTCTACGAGGAAGTAGAGTACGCAGGAGACCACTCGGGCGGAATAGGGGAGGACGGCTTCGTATCTTGGTTCGACTCCGACAACCTAGTCAGCACGGCTAGGATCGACCTGACTCACGTGCACCTGCTCAACCAGACTGCTGAGGACTCCTTCGCATGGACGGACGAGTGCACCTCACTATCAGGGGCTGACGTCACCTTCACGTGGAGATTCTACTCCAACGACGATGGAGTCAATGGCAATGCCGGATACGCTGGCTTCGCGATCGACAACATCAGGGTGGACGACTACACCTTCACCGACGATGGCTCGTACACCGAAACTGTGACTGGGATGGACTCCGGCCAGAGGAGAGTGGTCGAGATGGGCCTCCATGACTTTGAGAGCGGCCTATACAGAATCGACCTGATGACGCTGTACAATAACACTAACAATGCATCGAAGTGGTTCGACAAGCCCGAGATTAGCCAGGCTAACAACGTCTCTACGATTCTTTTCGAGATAGCCAACGCAGACATCACACTTCTCCAGGCCGATGTACTGGATTGTGTAGCAGATGCCGTGTACTCATGTGTATACGCCACGAACCCACAGGGACAGAAGTCTCACGACTTCGCAGTTCCCATGCTCAATGGGGTAATTGAGGGGGTTTACGAGGTCACAATGAAGATAGTTGATTTGGAAACCGGTCAGACTGTCTACGAAGAGACCTCTGACAACGGGCCTTTCGTGCTCGACCCACATCAGAGGTCACAGGCCAATTGGACCGCTCCATACGACCTCTGGTTCGACACCCACAAGTACAACATAAGCTTCCAGTCAATTCTATCTGAGACGAGTGAGACTTCAGGCAACGAACGGTACTTCGACATCGAATTCCTAGACAACATCGATGTGGCAATTCTTTCGAACCCAACTGACCAGAACAGGCTGCAGAGGGTCAAGCAGGATCTTTCCGCCATGAACAAGACATACACCCAGTTTGAGGTAGAGGACTGGGACATGTACGGCATGGAGGACTGGTTTGAGCACTACTCCAAGATACTCCTGCCCTGGCAGACCGACTATAGCGTTGAATACGGGGACTACTACGAACTACTGGGAACTCCGAACTCCGACAATGCCGACATCACCCTGACAGAGTCACTTATCGAGTTCATGAGGGACGGGGGTACCCTGCAGGTTCACCTCGGCCCGTATTACTCCGACTTCGATGACATACAGAACCCGAACGCACCGGATAGGCTGCCATTCGGGATGAACGTAGTCATGAGGGATCATTTCAATGGCACAGTTGATCATCGTATACTTTCCGAGAATGTCAGTCTAATCGATCCTTTCCACCCGCTAATGTCGGGTATCAACCCCTCCTCTCTAGCAGGAATCAACGGAGGGTCGCACGTTGCACTCTCCGCATTGGACCTCAACCAGGTCAAGTCTGAGAACATACCCCAGGTCTGCAGTGATGGGGCAGCAGGAGGGACCGAAGGGGGCAAGATTAGCGATGGGGGGACATTCCATACCATAATCATGGACTCTGAAAATCCCAGCCAGTCCCTGCTGTCTACTTGTAACTACCACCAAGGTGGGATGATTGTTACCACCATAGATGTCGAGAACCCCGTCGTGTCACAACCATTCGGTGACCAAAACTTCCCGATGTTAGCCAATCTTCTGGACTTCCACATTTCCCCATATCCCGATGGATTCGAGATTGCTGGCGAGGGCTTCGAGCTCACGATAGATGGGGATGCCCAATCGATTGACGTATTGTCAGGCGCATATGCAAGAACGGCGATCAAGAGCTCAGCCGAGCTAGACTTTGGATTCCAAACCGATGTGACTGGCATCCACGCAGACTGGTTGATTGAGTCAGCCAATGGAGAGGCTGTGACCGGATGGGATGGAGAAACACTAGGAGATGACAACAACCACATCCATCGAGCAGACTCAGACTCCCCCGTGACTGCTACTTTCTGCGTTCCAGATGAGAATGCCGAACTCGGCTGCAAGATTGACGCCGAGTGGAGGATCTGGCTGTTCCTGCATGACTCTCATGGAAACACTAGGATTACCAACATCTCGGTATACACGAATGACATCAACGCGGACAGCACCCCGCCTGAGGCTCATATCGAAATAGTGGAGGACTCCGTGTTCACCGATTTCGTCGAGTTCGTAGGTTACCAACAGACACCGACCGGAAAAC
>CBFIAW010000083.1:0-3632 GCA_965660655.1 Candidatus Thalassarchaeaceae archaeon
CACTAGGGGATCCCGCAATAGTGCCTCACAATTCAAATTCGGAAAGCAACGTTCCAATCCAGGGGCAATCATTCCTCAACTTTACTGGCACAATATCTTCAAATTCACAAGTTAATGCCACATGGTTCTCAGAGGTCACAATCCCCGAGAGTTATGGCACCGACCTACTGGAAAACAGATCGATGGGACTACTATGGCAAATAGACGAACATCTTGGTAACTCAGATGGTTGGCTAGACTCCGCTGAGTCTCAGGAATTCTCAGACCTAGTGGTCACCTCGAGGACTTGGAGCGACTCATCTTCTGGGGGCTGTTGTAGTTTCGACTACAACCCAATGGATGTAATTGGGCAGATGGAAATATACGTCATCCCCCCGGAAACAGGACTCATTAATCGAACCAATGGAAACTGGAGTTGGACCGAGTCTGCAAACATCTCAGGAGCATCTGATGGGAGGACTCTGAGGTTAATCGACATCCCAAGAGCAGGTGCCCTAATCGAGGAAGTGCCCTTACGAATCCAACTGCCCGATGATTGGGAATTCAGGTACAGCCCAATGTCAGAGGTAGTCTCTGGTAGCCCTGGATTATTCACAGTTAACCGTTCCCAGGCACCGGTAGCTCACGACATCAGGATTACGATCACCCAGAATATGCCTCCAATTATCTCTGCTTCCAGAACTCCTTATTCATCTTCTACAATCTCCCTAGACAAAACCTCGGCATTCTCGGCATCATGCACAGACAGCCCACTAGACACCCCCCAAATCCAATGGACAGTAAGCAGGGAGGGCCATGAAATCATCACTTATCATAATTCATGGTTCGAAGTCGTCCCAGAGGAGATAGGATTCTCACATGGAGAAGTAATGAGCGTAAATGCCACCTGCATCGATTTCCACGGAGAATCTTCTCATTGGAACGATAATCCGACAATTGACGGGGTCAAACCCATCTGGAACGGCACCGTAGTAGTGGGTAATTCCGCAAAATCTCCCCTCGATCCGACAAACCTCAGTCCGATTCTGGCCCCAGCAGGTAGCACCCTTCGTTTCGAGGTAAATGGATCAGACGATTCTTCGTTGCCGGTCCTTCTGGAACTGTACAGCAACATCTCAGAAGGTTGGAGGCAATCGGGCATCTCTGAACAAACATTCGAATTCACGGCGAACCAGGGAATGGGGGTCAATGGGGCTTACATGGGGCTCAATGAGAGGCACTTGGAGAGGAATCCAACTTTGATCAACGTCGCTCTACTGGTTTCTGATAACGCTGGAAACACTGCTATCGGACAATGGGTCGTCAAGGTACTAGACTCAAATTCGCCAACTGTAATCCCCAGGCTCTTCTCTAACGGAATTGAGGTGGAGGCAAGTGACAAGATCCATGAGGATGACGAATTACAACTCGACATATCATACTCTTATGATGACCTAGACTCTATCGACAATGTCACATGGTCTATCTGGATGGACGGTAACGAAATTATCTGGGAGGTACAGAACTGGTCGGTCTCTCAGGCTATTATTATTCCACCATTGACACAGGGCGCTCACGACATCGTCGTAAAGGCGACTGACTCCAAGGGGAACACCAGGGAGGAGACAGTTTCTATAACTGTACAGCCAAAGAGTGGGGCTCACATTAGGGTGGTGGAAGCAACTCTGTCTGAAGACTCCGAGATCGGAGGTACTGCCATTCTGACAGTAATAGCTCAGAACGATGGAGCAGACCCAGCATTCGCTCGTGTTTGCCTTTCCGACATATGCGGAAGATGGACTGAACAGCCCTTCGCATCAACATTACAAACAGGACCGGGGCAGGGAATCGTAGAATTCCAATTCGAGATGGAAAACGATAGCTTAGAAGGCCTGTATCTGAATTGGGACAGTGTATCAGCCGGAACCAATGGGCAGATTCCGATAGAAGTAGAACTTGATTCTGAAGGCACAAACTATTCGTTCCACATTCTTGTATTGGGCGTGATCGTATCTTCTATGTATCTGTTTTATTACATGACTCGAGCAGATGGCCCAGAATAACCAGACCCCACCTCTGCCCATTGGACCGCATACATATTGACCCCCTCCGCATCTTCGTAATTCATGGTGATGCTTCCCGACTACCCGGCCCGCGTCGTCGCAAAACATCGTAGCAGGGTCGATAGGGCAGCCCTAATCTGTCAATTCTTACTAATCTCTATTGGGGCATGGTGGATTTTTTCGTCATTTGGGGGTGAGTCCTCTACCCTTGGAAGGTTCGGACCGGTAGCAATCCTATTCTCTGCGGCTCTCATGATGCCTGATCTTGTCGATTTCGGTCCAATGCAAAGAACCAGAGTTTCCACTGCGTGCTGCATTTCATGGCCTCCACTGCTAGCATTTGCTGAGGTAAATAGGAACGAGGGAGGTAATATGGAGGGGGCAATCCTCCTTGCTTTGGTATCTGCAGCACTCTATACATCATCGAGACACATTCTTGGTTCGGATGTCAATTCCAGGAGATGGAGGGGCCTGATGACAACTTTCGGCTTTGGTCTGGCAATCCCGGTCGTGTTAACCAACTTCAGCTCCGAGTCATTCCTCATCATCGGAACCTCAGCTCTGTTGACCACAATCCCACCTCTTCTCACGAAGGACGGTCTCGAGGGAGAAAGGCGTGCCTTCTCCGAACGGTTGAAAAATGCCGAGAGCCGAATCTTGGAATTGCAGTCTGGAAACAGTCTTTTACAACAGCCAAATTCTCTCCTGAAGACTGCTAGAGAAGAGGGCTGGAAGGATCCTGATAAGGGAATAAAACTAGTTTCCGAGGCTGAGAGGGAGACTGAGAGGATTCTCTCTTTCTTATCAGATATAGAGGAGGTCAAGGAGCAATCGATTAGAGCATTAGATCGTGCAGAGGCGATTACAGGTAATCCAGGTAGAGCGAGGATGATTTTCGATACTGCGCTAACTGAGATGGAGAATGGTTCTCTGAGGATTGCTGAGAAAAAGTTCAGAGAATCCAAATCCAAGGCCGAGACTTTAGAGTCCCACTGGCAAAACGCCAAAGACGCTATCGAGGAGGCGGAGAAGGCAATTTCAACAGGCGACGGCCACTTGGTCCAAGGCCTCCTCTCCACGCTCGAGGATGCGAAGAAGGCCATGACGGATGAGGAACCGGAGTACGCTTTGGCAATAGTCTCTGAGATTCCCTCCCAGATGGGCGATGCCGAAGGACTAATGGAACG
Source organism: Candidatus Thalassarchaeaceae archaeon (assembly GCA_965660655.1). Lineage (GTDB taxonomy): Archaea > Thermoplasmatota > Poseidoniia > Poseidoniales > Thalassarchaeaceae > UBA36. Next base: position 3,230 of record CBFIAW010000083.1, read on the forward strand.
AGCTAGAATCTCGTTAGAGGATGCTGAAAACGAGATCTCTTCCTCTGACTCCGACTCTATTGGTGACCTCCAGCAGAGGCTCAAAGAGGCAAACGAAGCACTAGAAGCCGGAAACGCTTCTCTGACAATAGGATTGGCAGATGGGATAACCAGGGCTCTTCGAAGGGAAGCCTCTGCCAAAACATCAGTTCAGAGGGCATTGAGGCAGAGGAAGAGCATCGAGGACGACATCCCATCTGGGGTAGCGGGCTCTGAGTGGAGGGCGAGACTGGAAGACATAGTATCTATGGCGGATGCCGGCGATTGGGTTGAGGCAGATGATTCGATGCAGATTCTGGTCTCAGAACTAGAGTCCCTCTCTTCCAGAGTGGCCGAGGCAAAGGAGATGCTAGACTTCCTTGGG
>CBFIAW010000084.1:0-3597 GCA_965660655.1 Candidatus Thalassarchaeaceae archaeon
TATGCTGTTTCCGGGACCCTCGGCGGATTCCCAAGAGCCATTGCCCCTGTACACTGGTATCAGGTTGAGTTTTGCTTGCGAGATTGCCTTCTGGATTGTGCTGGCAACCTCCTTGCCCTTGCAGATGGATAGCCCGACGTATCCGTCGCCGTTTCCTACTGCGCATAGTACGTTGAACCTCACACGTCGTCCCGAGTCGGTCATCCTCTGGATCATGTTGACACTGAGGACGTCGTCTTCCATCTCGGGAAGTAGGGCGTCGACTATCTCGACCTCTCTGATTGGGTATCCTGTTTCGAGGGCCTGCTCGTATGTCAGTATCTCGCCGTTCATGACCATGCGCCCCAGTCTAGTCCTAGGGGTCCAGTTCCTCAGAGCGGCCAGAGGGTCAGGGCCACGGCGCCTCGGAGCGTCTTCTTCCACTGGTGCTAGGGCCATTGCGAGACCTGGGGCTATCTGCGTGTCTTTCTCTTCCACATTGGGTTCCTCGGACATCACTTGCCACCCCCTATCGACTTCTTTGATGCGGCCACTGCCTTGGGAATGCCCTCTCCGATGTGCTCTCCGTTGATTCTGTCGTCGGAGGGCAGTACGTCTTCTGAATGTGGGATCTCCAAGCCTGCTTCGACCATCCCCCTGAGAGCCGCATATGTCCTGTTTCCTGATGAGGAGGCTGCCAGTCCGATGTCCAGGATGGCCTCTGAGTGCCCGTTGGATAGGGCTGACTTCGCCATTGCGAATCCTGCTAGGTAGCAGGCCGGCACTGACTTCCTTGATGCATCGGCCGGCCACTTGTGTGAGTCCACCAGGGACTTTCCTGTGACTGACTCGAGGACCTTGTCGCCATCTGGCTCGTAAGCCACTAGCTGGCAAGTCACTTGCGTGTTCGAGACTCTAACGACTGCTCTTGGGACCCCACCGCGAAGCATCCGTGATCGGCGGTGGTAGTCAGTCTCAGCGTTTCTCCTTCTCTTGAATCTAAGTCTTTGGTTTCTTCCCTTTGCCATCACTCATCACCCCCTAGCGAAATCCCATCCAGTTCGATGTTGCTCCTGAGGTGGGAAATGGAGCGATAAGAGCCGCCCTTCGCCTTGCGGTAGAAGTACCGGTATTGTGAAGGTGAGATCGACCCCCCCTCCCTGAGTTCCTTTAGCGTCCTTCTCTGGGACCTGATCTTGGACATCCACCTCTGCTTTCGAGGGCTTCGTGAATTCGCGCTACCGCTGCGGGAGCCATGCCCCTTTCTCCTTCCCTTGGACTTCTGGAATGCAGACTTCCGGGCTCTTGACCGGCTTGTCCCCTTGATTGGCTTGGCCTTGATTATCCCGTCCTCTATGAGGTTCCTGACGTCATCCCTCTGGACTGCATCGGCCACTTCGCTCAGGTAGTCTGGATTGACCCAGATTCTGTGGATCCCCACTGGCTTTCCCTCCTTCCTGGAGAGGATCTCAGCCGCCATCCTCTTCTGGTTTGAGATAAACATCAGAGATCACCCCTCTTGTCGATCTGGCGCCGGTTTAGGACCCTCAGCCCCAACTCGTCTGCCCTGTCATGGATCCGTGATCTCTTCCTGTTGCCAACGCTGGATCCGATTCTTACTGCCTGCCTCTCCGGGTCAATGCCATCTAGGTGTTCTGCCTTGTGAACGAGGACCTCCTCGAATCCAGACGGGTGAAGTCCCCTAGCGGCTGCGACCTTGCCATATCCGACGCGAGCCATTGGTGAGCGGTACTTCCTATTCTTCCGCATGCTCGAGTCGTCCCCCTTTGGCTTCCTGTAACCGGTCTTGGATAGTCGCCTGTACCTGAACCACTCTTGCCTGCGGAATTTGGGTTGCTTCTTGCTCTGCTCCGAACGCATCTTGAGTGCTGACTTCGTGGATTCGTCCAGGACTGGCTTCTGCCTCGCCGTGTGCATTTCGTCCCACTCTTCGAAGTCACCCTCCTCTTCGTAGCCTTCTTCCTCGTAGTCGCCTTCTTCCTCTGGGGGATCATCTGCTGTGCTTACCTGCTCCTCCTGTGGCTCCTCTTGGACAGTCTCCTCGGGAGGCTCCTCTGGGGCCTCTTCGCCCTCGCTGAGCCTTGTGATTAGGTCTGCCTTCTTTCCAGAGACAGGGAGGCCCCTCTCCCTGAGTAGCTCCTTCAACTCATTCACTGTCAGATTTTCGTATGCCATTCTCATGCCCCCTTGGAAGTGATGTATATCCCGTCCTGGAATACCCTTGGATCTCTCTTCTTGACCTTGCAGGCCTTCTCGATGTTGGCTGCCGACTGACCCACCTTCTCCCTGTCAGCGCCTGTGATTATGATATCCGATTTTCCCTCAATCTTGACTTGGACCTCGGACGGCGTCCAAGGTAGTTTTGCCACCCTTGGGACCTTCTCGCCAAGCATATTGGTGATTGTGAACTTGTTCCCATCGACCTTGAGCGTCATCGGGAAGTGGCTGAATACTGCCTTGAGCCTGTACTCGAACCCCTCGTCGAGGCCCTTGACCATGTTGCGGAGATGGGCAGCCCAGGTTCCCGCTATCGCCTTCTCGGACCTCCTTGGTAGTTTGCAGTGCACCTCGATGCCATCATCCAACTGCCTCACGGAGACGCTGTTGTGGGTGAATTCCCTCGAGAGGCTGTTGCCGTCCTTGGTGAGTGTAACGGCATTCCCGTCAATGCTCGCCCCAATGCCATCGGGCATGGGGATTTGATGGGATACGTTGGCTACTCTTGGCATTCTTAATCCTCCTAGAAAACATATGCGAGCAGCCTTCCGCCCACCCTCTCCTTCTTTGCTTCTGAGTGATCCATTATCCCCTGGTTGGTAGTAAGGATAAGGAGGCCGAAGTCCCTTGCAGGGAGGTATCTGGACTCCCACTTGTCGAAGTCCGACCTCTTTACTGAGTGTCTTGGCTTGATGACTCCGCACTTGTTGATTGCCCCGATGAGGGAGACTCGGAAGGCCCCTCCCCTGCCGTCATCTAGCTTCTCGAACTCTCCGAGGTATCCAGAGGTCTGCATTATGGAAAGCATGCTACCGAGTAGCTTGCTAGCGGGCCGCACAGTAACCTCGTACTTCCCTGCGCTCTCTGCGTTGTATATCGTCGTGAAGGCATCATTCAATGGGTCAAACTGCATCTTTTCATCACCTCATGAGTATTTCTTGAATCCTATATCCGGGGCCACATCTCGGAAGCACTGTCTGCAAAGCCTCAGGCCGTGTCTTCGAATCATTCCCCTCTTGCGACCGCAACGCCTGCAACCCGAGCTTCTTCCAATCCTCTCTCCATGATCGCGTGCCATACAATTACTCCTCCACGATTTTCAGATCGAACTTACCGGTGAACCATTCTTTGGACTCGTCTCGCCCGACTCTATGGGGGATGGAAACCTTCGACTTCCTCCTCCTTCTCCTGGAAACCCTATGGCCTGGCCTCTCGAGAACGACGTTTACGTCCATCCCGAAGATTCCGATGTCGGGATCGTACTTCTGGTCGGGGAAGTCCGTGTAGTCGGATATGCCGAATGAGAGATTTCCGGAGATGTCGAAGTTGTATGCTGGCAGGGTGTGGTCACGAACCCAGAATGCGTCCTTGAGGAACGAC
>CBFIAW010000085.1:0-3176 GCA_965660655.1 Candidatus Thalassarchaeaceae archaeon
TGCCTCATTTGCGAGTCTACGAAGAACGTTTGGCAGTTCTTCCCCCCATGCATCAAATTCTAGACCCTTCACAACGAAGCCTTCCTCTTCCCCCCTGGTCACCCCTACGAAGCTCACTATACTGCCACAACCTTGTGAATCAATCAGGCCCCTCAGTTTAGCGATATTCAGTGATTTGCTGGCTACCTCGATATGGACGGCCACAGCACCCCATGAGATTTCTCGCTTGAAATCGACGGATGACCCAACTGTTCAAGCGAGCATCATGATTCGCAATATTGTGAGCGCCCAAGTGCACGTCCTAGGTGCCGGACTGTCCGGATTGGCTGCCGCAACAATACTTGCTCGATCAGGAAAGGAAGTCCATGTTCATGAAATTCGGAAAGATAGTGGTGCGAGATTTGATGGTGACTTCCAAGGAATTGAGAATTGGACTAGCGAAGTAGACTTCTTCGAAGAGTTGGAAGAATGGGGTTTTGATTCTAGTGAGTTCAAGTCCGATGCATTCGGGATAATTGACCTCATCCATCCGGATGATGTGATAACTAACCCAGAGACTGATGGTGTGGCCTTCAGAGTAGTGGAAAGAGGGACAGCAAGTCACACAATAGACCAGGCATTCAAAAGGATGGCTTTGGAATCGGGTGTATCAATCCACTATGGCGTAAGGAGACCCCCAGAAGACTGCGACATTGTTGCTGCTGGGCCGAAAGAATCCAGCGCAGTTGCGTATGGAGAAATCTTTGAGACGACCCATCGAAACATTGTGGCCTTCCAACTGAATGACAAATTGGCCCCAGGGGCCTACTCATACTTGATCATCATCGATGGTATCGGCCTTATTTGCACGTGCCTATGGAGGAAGCAGAGGAATAGTGGGCGCTATCTTGACGAGACTATTGCATGGTATGAGCAGCACTACGAACTGAATAGGAAACCGATAAAGAGAGTTGGGGGCAAGGGCGACTTTGGACTTCCGACTAAATACATGCATGAAGGAAGATTCTACGTTGGAGAGGCAGGTGGATTACAGGACTTCATGTGGGGTTTCGGGATGAGGTATGCGATTACTAGCGGGGTTCTATCTGCCAAGGCCATACTTGGAGAGTTCGAATATGAGAAAGAAGTCAGGAATCGCCTATTACCACTAGTTAAGGCCAGTGCAATTAACCGATTCCTGATGAACAGAGTAGGTAACAGGGGTTTCAAGATGGTGGCAAACCAGTGGATGAGGGATCAGAGGAGGAAGGGAGATGGTCTCAGCTTCATGCGTTGGCTGTACAAGCCAGGGCTGGTGCGAAGGGCACTGTGGCCGATTGTGAAAATTGGCATGCTGAGAAGGAAGGTTCTCACCGATGGAAGGACAGTGCACAGGATGCCATTCAGGCGTTCCCTCAAAAGAGACTCTTGGGAGCCAAGTGTGGAAGCAGTAAAAATCAGAGAACAGTGGAAATCGGTGAGGAAAGGCGGTGGAACACGGTCTTTCAAAGAGTCGGATGCTTAGCCTAGTTCTGCCTCCGTTTGATTGATATGGCGGAACTCGCTCGAGTGAGCATGACATCGTGGCCCGAACTGAAGCCCATGAAGAACCGCCTCGTAAACTACGGAGTGACTGAAAACGGAGTAGCGATTATCGAACTGGTCTCGGACTCCGACGGAGAGCCATTGGAGGGAGACAGGACATCGGTAAACACTTACACAAGAGAGATGTGGCATGATATTGACGACGCGATTCTAAGCGCTAGATTCGATGATGACGTCTCAGTAATACTCCTGACCGGTCATGGCGAAAAGTTCTTTTCCGCGGGAGCTAGCATCAAGTACCTCAATAAACTCACTCCCGGGTACAAATATTTCTTCTGTCTGCATGCCAACGAGACCCTGTCTCGCCTGGAGCAAACGCCCAAGTTAGTTATCGCGGCCCTGAATGGCCATACAGTTGGAGGAGGTCTGGAGATCGCCATGGCAGCAGACATCAGAATCGCTAGGAAGGGAAACTTCCAGGTTGGCCTTCCAGAGGTTTCATTGGGGGTACTGGCAGGAACTGGGGGGACTGCGAGGCTTTCACGATTGGTCGGCAAGGCAAAGGCAATGGAAATCATGGTCACTGGCAGGAAGTTCTCCTTCGAGGAAGCAAAGGACATGGACTTGGTGCATGACATCTACGATAGCATGACTCTCGAGGACTTCCATCGAGACGTACTCGACTACTCTGGTCGGTTCACCCTCCCGTTCGCTGCGGCAAAGGCCATCGGGAACATCAAACGCAGCGTGCAGAGCGGCCTCGAGATACCACTCGAGTACCACTTGGCCTTGGAGAGGGAGTTGCAATCTGACTTGTTCCAGTCCGATGATGCAAAGACGGGAATCAAGGCCTACGTCGATAAACAGACTCCTCGTTTCGAAGGGCAGTAAATCGACCTTGTGTGAGATGGTTCAAATAATCGAGAATCATATCGTTCACGAATACCTGGGAGACATCAGAAGAGGAGCCCTATAGACTAAATTTTTCATGAGGGAATTAGTCCAAAGAGTGATTAATATAGTGCAAAGGAGTGGAAGGAATATGGCAGAAACGGAGGTAGTAGAAAGTTACCCGACCAACTTCGAAACATGGATTGAAGAGTTCAACGAGTGGCAGACAAGGATTGGATTCGACCCCTCTTGGTTAGGAGATTACAGATTTGACATCAAGTTCGACTGGGACACTGCTGGCAAGGAGATAGAGTTCGGTGATTTCAAGGGAATGCCCAAGTGGGATCGGAGAATGCAAATCCCACAACAGAACATCATGGATGCGATAATCACCATGGTTAGCGTGCAAGGCGATACAGAGTTCGCAAGCGTTGAGCAGCAAAATCACCTGCTGACTACCGCGCCTACGGAGTACGACAAGAAGTCAGCAATGAGGATAATGTGCGAGGAGCAGAGACACGGATGGCAGATGGCTTACCTTCTATGCACGTTCTTCGGGGAGCAGGGAGTCAGGGAGGCTGCTAAGCTCCTGGAAAGAAACGCGCAAGAGGGGACGAGGATCCTAGGTTCTTTCAATGAGCCCATAGATCACTGGCTCGACTTCTTCATGTTCACGCACTTCATTGATAGGGACGGGAAGTATCAGCTTAAGATGCTCAGTACATCCTCCTTCAAGCCTCTGGCAGCCAGCATGGGACCGA
>CBFIAW010000086.1:0-3132 GCA_965660655.1 Candidatus Thalassarchaeaceae archaeon
TGATCATCACGGACGGGGTCTTCAGCATGGATGGGGACATTGCTCCACTTGACGAGATTGCTGACCTTGCAGAGGAGCACGGAGCAATGACATTCGTCGATGATTGCCACGGCGAGGGAGTATTGGGTGAGGGCAGAGGTATTGTCTCTCACTTCGGTCTACAGGGCAGAGTAACCTTCGAAATCGGGTCATTCTCGAAGGCACTGGGTGTTCAGGGGGGGATTCTGGCAGGAAGTGATGACGTCAGGACCCATGCCCTTAATCACAGCAGGTCATGGTTACTCTCAGGGAGCCAACCACCGGGGGTGGCAGCCGCTCAAAAGGCAGCGATCGAGGTTCTGATGTCTGAACCAGAGCATGTTCAGAGGCTGTGGCAGAACACGTCATACTTCAGGGAACAACTCGACTCAATGGGATTCGACACGGGGGTGAGTGAGACTCCAATAATTCCCGTGATGTGCGGAGATAGCAGGAAGGCGCAAGAGCTCTCCTCGTTGATGAGGGACGAAGGGGTGATGGTCGGAGCGATAGTCTTCCCCATGGTTGCCCGGGACAAGGCCAGGGTAAGGACGCAGATGTCTGCTGGGCTTAATCGCGAGGATCTCGACTCAGTTCTCGAATCATTCGATAGATGTGGCCGAAAGTTAGGGCTGATTTGACTGACTAATTCTGAAAGGCATTTGTCGGAGGGATTATCACGGGGTGGCAGTTACCCTCTATGCTGGGAACCATATGGGTGATGAAGAAACAATATTCTCTATTTCAGAAGAGCACTTGGATTCGGGGCTGAGGGGAATCCCGGTAGGAACCTGCAAGACCTCCTACGTAGACCCGATTGAAGGCGTGCATTACGTTGGATATCCCGTTGGCGATCTAGCAAATCTGGAGGAGGAGGACGTCATCTACCTGCTAATGCACAAGAGGCTCCCAGACTCCGAACAGTCAGCAGCATTCCGAAAGGAACTGGCACATCGGGGCGAGGAAATCCCTACTGGGGCATTGAGGGTACTGGAGACCCTTACTCCCGGCAGCGGCCATCCGATGGACTGGCTTTCCATAGGGATCATGGCGATGGGCGCAGCCGAGACCACCGGTGACGCCAGAGTCGACTCGATGAATCTCATTGCCAGAATGCCCGAGTTGATGGCCAGAATCTTCCTTCTCCGTGGAGGCCATCCCGAGAAGCTACGCCCTAGGAACACCGAATTGGGGCTAGTCGAGAACTTTGTTCACATGCTGGGGGTAGATGACGAGGAAGCCGAGATGATGAATAGGGTTCTCCGATTCTTCTTCATACTCCATATGGATCACGGTGGGGGGAACCTTTCCACATTCTCGGGCAAGGCTGTTGCTTCTGGAAGGGCCTCGGTTTATGCATCTCTCGCAAGCGCAATGAATGCACTCTCCGGGCCACTCCATGGCAGGGCAAATCAGGCTTGCCTGGAGTTCGTCCAGAGGATCGGTACCTCAGATCCGGACGAAATTGAGAAGTTTGTCCGGTCAGAGCTTGCTGCGAGGAGACCGATATATGGCTTTGGCCACGGGGTGCTTAGGGCAGAGGACCCCAGGGCCAGACTTCTGATAGAACTAGGTTCCGAGGTCTGCCCAGATGACGAGTACTACAAGGTGTCGAAGGCTCTCAGAGAGGTAGTCCCACCAATCCTGAAGGAGCATCCGAAGATCAAGAACCCATACCCGAACGTTGATTTGGCCAGTGGAAGCCTATTGCATGCGATTGGATTCCGGAAGCCACACTATTACACCACGTTCTTCGGTTGGGCCCGGGTGGCAGGAATTTGCGCTCAAATTCTAGATGAGAGAAACGCTCGTGATGGTCGAGGCGTACCAATATACCGCCCGAAGTACATCGCCAAGGAACAACCGCACAGGAGGCTCGGGTAATCATTCACTGTGAGTGGTCCCAGCACCTCTGTGCCCGATAATCCTCGGACTCCCCCACGGCAATCCATCGTCTGCCATCCTAACCCATTTCTCAGTACTGCCCGGCCATAGCATCCTTGTGGCCTGATCCCGTATGATGCTGCTCTTCCTCTCATGGGCAATCTCCTCCCACATAGGTAGGGAAGAAGTCGCCTCACTCATTATTTCCTCCCTCTCCGAGGAACTAGCCTTGTGGATTTTCTCGAACCATTCTTCATCGAGAGGTTGACTGGCTGGTCTGGGCCATCTTGGGGTCCCATCCGGTTTCTCGAACACAGTTGGGTCCATGTTATCCGAGACTAGGGAAACTCCTGCATTCACCAATGCATCCTCATGCTTCAGTGGGGCCGGCCATACGAAAGCACCCATGCCTCCCCGAGCTTCGAAGAAGCGTTGCAAACCCTTGCCATGAAGGCCCACGGGAAGGCCAGGGTGCATGTATCTGGGCCACCCTGCAAGATAATTCAGGGCTATCCCGATTGATTCCATGCCCTCTTTACGCAGACTCCTGGTGATTCCACTGACTGTGTTCCTAGTGAAATGGGGGATGGAAACCATCCTCTTCAGCCTCCAGAACCTACCCCATGACCTGATATGGGGCATTAGTCGAATCACCGGGATGCTGAAATCGGAAGCCTTCGATGCCTCTCCTATCAGGGGGGAGAAGCAAGACACTACGGCGGATCTATCTGGGAGGTCAAGAGGCTCCAGTGATTCTTCCAATTTCCCCATAATCGAACTCAGGTACCCCAATGTCCCTATTTTTGTCGAGGGATGAGGGAGCTTGAACTCGACGTCAACGGTCTTGCCTCCTGATTGCCATGCTTCAGAGAACTCCCGATCGGCAAGAAGATCGTTCAGCGTGGGGATTCCTGCTGATTTGAGGTAGTCAGTTGGGAGTTTTTCCACGCATCTCTCCAAGATCTGGCCTTTCCCGGGAGCGAACTCGTCATGGAAGATCACTAACTCCCCATCCCCATCAACCCTGAGGTCAAATTCAACCCCATCCCCGAACAGAATTCCATGCCGTAGGGCATCGATAGAGTTCTCCTCTGGTTGCTCCCAGTTCCTCATCATTGGTTCCGAGAGGGAACCAGACCAAGAATGCAGGGGGGTGATACTTTCGACTATTTAGAAAACCACAAGTGTGGCAGAAGTTACTCAGTAACCGGGACAACACTGATACTGTGT
>CBFIAW010000087.1:0-2644 GCA_965660655.1 Candidatus Thalassarchaeaceae archaeon
TCGCCTAAAATCAGATTCACTCTGGGGCGATTGGAACTACATTGAACCTCAGGGCGGCTACCCTAGCTCTCTTTCTACAGATGCCCCCACTCCCAATGGGGCGACATCACCCGTCCCAGCCTTTGCCTCGCCATCTCACAGCGGATGGGTCACTAGTAATTTCTCGATTTCATCATTGACGGGAATAGATGACTCCAATAAAATTCAGTTCAGATTCGTAATCTGGACCCATCCCGATGCCGCTAACGAAAGGCCAGGCTGGTTCATCGACAATCTACAAATCATCAACCAGGGAGTGAATATAGATGTCTGGCATCACGGTTGCTTCACAACAACTTCTACTTCTTGCACATACAACTCCAATGCATACGGAGTCCTGGAGCGGAACATCGACCTAACGGGAACCAACTCCACCTCCAAGATCGAGTTCAAAATGGAGTGGGATCTTGAGGGAGGTTCCAGTGACAACGCATGCGTCGAACTTTCACTGAATGGAAACACATGGGCCGACATCTCATCTAGCACCAGCAGCACCTCCTCGGATTGCTCAGCGAGATCAGGCCCAATTCCTGGAAACGGATACGTTGCCGATGACGGACAAACATATGGGGATCAGAGCGGAGACTTCCGAATCGTCTCATTCGACATACCCACGGGATTCCAAGACCAATCCAACGTGGACATCAGGATTGTTGTCGACACAAGCACTTCTTTCAATTATGGGGGGACCACTCAAGATGCCAGAGAGGGCCTAACTATTTCCAAATTCAGAATTGTAGACTATAACGGGAGTACTCTGTTCATAGACGAATTCAACTCATCCTCTACGATGTCGCACTATGGGATGCCAGATTCCCAAGGAAACCCTGCTCCCGATGACTGGATTTACCGATCGATCCCCAGGGGAGGGTTTTCGTCAATAATTGGGTTCGAAGACTCAACAGCCAACTCCCCCACAGTTTCCGATGCCCCAGGATGGTCCAGATCGACCTCTGGGACGTGCAGTAATGACAAATGTAAATTCACCCTAAACAAGGTCTCTACTAGCTCGGGACCCCCACAGACTGCTTCTTTCCCGTATGCATACGGAATCGGGTTCTCTGGGAATTATGAGAACGGAATTGACGAAGCCAGGCTAATCTCGCCCCTCTATGATATCCCAATGAACGGAACTTCCTATCTCACGTTTGACCACTGGTCATGTGGCGAGGCTGGATGGGATGGCGGTGCCGTATTCATCAAGGTAAATGAAGGATCATGGCAGTACTTCGATCCGGGATGGTACACGGGAACGGCATCTTCCTTCGCAGGACACAATCTTCAGGGAATGGGCATCTTCACCATGGATCATTGCACTGGAACAGCTTGGTCCGGCTCTTGGTCTTCAACTAGCGAGATGACGAATCTGAGGGCGAACCTGGATGCCTACAAGGGAGACTCTGTGAAGTTCAAGTTCGCATTTGGATCTGATGGATACTATAGCCTAGCCGGCTGGTTCATCGATAACGCTGGCGTTCAGATTTCCAACTACGGCCTCCCTGGCAGTTGGATCAGCCCCCCTCTCACTTTGGATAATGCAAAGCAATTCAATCTGGGATTCGTCGATATCGAGGGTCAGGCAAACGAAGGAGGGTGGATTAGTGGTTCAGTCCTCGATGCGTATACAGGCGCACAAGTCCCCGGATTCTCAAATATCTCCTTCCCCTTCAGCCTCGCAGGTGTCGACTCAAACCAATACCCACAGGTCCGACTGAAGATCCACATGGGCTCGGATGACTCGGAGCAGTCTCCCAAATTGGAAAGAGTCTTCATAGGCGGGAAGAGAGTTCTGAATGCAGACTCGGGACAAAATGGCTGGGACCTCAGTTCAGGAGTGGAGGTTGTGAACGGACTTCTCAACGCCACTGCAGTCACTGGAACGGTTACTTCCGACTTTGTCTTCTCATCTCGCCCTATCAAGAGCGTAACAATTCAAGGCAACATTTCAAGCACTGTGTCCGTAACTGTTTACGACAAGTTGGGCAATTCCCTGGGCTCTGCAAATAAGGGCGGGACAATACAGTTCTCACATCAGCAGGTAGGTTTCGCGGCATCTGTGACCTTGCCCGCCAATGGCTGGATCGATGTCCTAAGGATATCCTCAACATTCTCTGACCCATCTTCAAACTCTCGTTTGGACGTTTTGAACGATGGAACCGACGAGTGGGCATTCCCGATGTTCGATAACGATGATTACGCCTATGGAAACCTAGGGTGGCAGTCTTGGATGACTCTCGGAGATTCCGTCTCCAGAAGCACCTCCGTCTCCTTGGATGGCTCAAACTCTCAGAGTCTAACTGTGTTGATCCCAGAATCGGCAACCGTAAACTCCGGACTCGTTAGCATTGCTCCAGACACTGATGGTTTCGAGGCACCTGTTACGGTATCCATTGCCGGCTCGTCAGTCTCAGGTGGGGGTGGGAACTCCCCATTCACTAGTGCCCTTAGCCTGGCACAAATGTCCGGCATAAGTCTTCTTAGTGCGACACATACACAATCATCCACAGGGAGGGACTGGGTCGAGGTTCCATTTTCCATATCTTCAAATTCTGCACAGACCGTATCTGTCTCTTCAATTGGTTTCGGATACCTATTCTTCGAGAAC
>CBFIAW010000088.1:0-2539 GCA_965660655.1 Candidatus Thalassarchaeaceae archaeon
GAGAGGATCTGGCTGCTGATCAAACGTGCTCGGAGAACCTCTACTGAGCCGGACTTGGAGATTCCTGAACTCTCCGCCCTCTGTCTCAGATTCTGAAGACGCTCGGTGAATAACGAGTTCAGCAAATTCGAGTCAACCCTCATGATTACAATCACCCCTCGTGAGGGTTCCTTAGTTATCGATTGCCCTGAACTAGACATGAAAATGCGGGTTTGAGTTGTGCTCGATAGTGGCGACTGACTACTCGGGAATGAAAGGGGGTGCTTCATCGTCAGTGGGATGATCCCGGGGGACATCTCGAGTGGATTCGGTGACCAAGACCCTCCAGTCCATCAGAAGCGCGATTACGGCCCTCTGGTACTCGCTCATGGCTACCAGCCTCTCTAATGATAGCGTTCTCCTCCCATCTTGAGAAATGGTTTCGATTCGTATCTCGACCCTGACTTCGTCATGGTATATTTCTCCGTCTGGATCATGGCAGGATTGCTCCAAGACCAAATCGCGATGCGCTTCTGCCTGCCTGAGGATCGCACCGACCTGCCTATGTCTCACTTCCAGGCCTACCAAATCGTGAATTGAGGGGTCAAAGTCTCCCATTATCCTGCTCTGCACCCATAGTACGGTATTGCCTTCTGATTCAGTGAGAATTGCAGCTAGGCGATTCGGGAACCCCACTCGAGAAACTACGGCGATTAGGTCGGAATATGGGAGGGGTAAGAAGTGAGGTGCGCCTCTCTCCTTCGGCTGGGGCATTAGAGTGTGCCTCCTCTCGGTCTGCCCTGACCCATCGTATTCGGCTCTGGAAATCACGAAGCCGTCGATTTCCCCCCCCTCCAGTAGTTCGGCCAACTTTCTTGGGAGGTCTCTGGAATCTGCAGGGAGTTTGAATCCATGGACAATGCCTCCCAATTTTTCAGAGGAGGTTGCCTGCAAGTCTGGCCGAGCTCTGAGCAGCTGTCTACGGACCAATCCCGAATCGGAGACGATTATTGCGGACTTGGGCTGGTACATCAGACGGTCTGGAGAAACTAGAACCAGGCTTGGCCTCCTAGGAGTCCTGGCTCCGATAACTTGGCACCCCTTAGCTGAAATCTCCCCCTCCCTTCCGAAAATTTCAGCCGCTGGAATTGCCAAGAGATCGAGTCCTCCCTCGGAAAGAGACTCAATACCGGACTCGAAATCCGAGACTGAAGTAACGGAGTGCGCGAGCCCCTCGATCTCCATAGTTTCGAAGTGAGCGGAGACCTGCGACGATACTTGGCAAGAAGGCGAATTCAGAGTCCCCACAACTATCCTGTTTTCCATCGCATCCACCTCAAGGGAGGGGGCACGCCTCGTACCCATTCTGAACGGCGTGCGCACCCGTTGATATATGCGACCCATAGGCTGGAGACAACATGGAAGCGGAGAATATCGAGTCAATGACGCTGGATTCGGTCAAGAACTTCGTCGAGGAGGCCATCGAAGATTTGGTTCTCGAGAAAATTAGCTCCCCTCTCGATCGGCCAGTGATGTCAATTGCTAGGGACGTCCTCCTCGGGGGTGGAAAGAGGTACCGCCCCATACTAGCTATCTTGGCTTACAAGGCTGCAGGAGGAGAGGATCACAGAGAGGTACTAGATCTCGCTTTGTCTTCAGAGCTAATACACACAGCAACCCTGGTTCACGATGACGTGTACGACCAGTCAAAAATGAGACGAGGGAAGCCGACTATCCACACCACTCACGGAATCTCGCATGCAATTATCTCCGGTGACTACTTATTCACACTAGGTTTCGAATTCGGAGCCAAATACGACAAAAGAGTGACTGGCAATGTAAGGGACAAATGCGCAGGAATAGCATCTGGAGAGATTAAGCAGTTCGAGCACATCCATGACCTCAATACCAGTCCAGAAGACTACTACGAGATTATCGATGGGAAGACAGCGGGGCCCTTCGCCTATGGGTGCGCGAGCGCAGCAATGATTGCAGGATCAAGTGAGGGAATATCCGATGCATTGGAGAGTTACGGCATGGAACTGGGCAGAGCCTTCCAACTTGTGGATGACATTCTTGACTTGGTGGGGGATGACCTCATCGGCAAACCTCGAGGGACGGATGTACACGAGGGGAAGATGACGCTGCCGATCATCTACGCACTCACAATGCTCCATGGAACCGATAGAGAACAACTCAAGGATGTCCTAACCAACTTCGGGGATGACAGGTTGCATGAGTTGGTCGAACTCCTTGAACGGGCGGCTTCATTCGAATATGCGAAAATACTGGTTTCCAACCATGTTGAAAGAGCGCTGACCCATATCGAAACACTACCCGAGTCAGATGAGAAGGTCTTACTGAGGGAGATCGCAATGATCTCGGAGTCAAGAACAAACTAACGGAGGCACTTCCCTTGGTCGAGGAGAAGTACTGGGATGCGATAATCATCGGAGGAGGGCCTGCAGGCAGTACCGTTGCAAGATATGCTGCAGAAGGGGGATTGAGTGTCTTAGTTGTTGATGCGAGGGATCCCATCGGTTCGCCACTACAATGCGGA
>CBFIAW010000089.1:0-1107 GCA_965660655.1 Candidatus Thalassarchaeaceae archaeon
GAAGGCTAGCAACTCTTCGGAGTATCCCCTTGGGGCTTGGGATCTCGGCCTATCCGGGAAGGGCATCAATATCGCAATGGTTGATACCGGGGTCGATAACGAACATCCTGGTTTAATAGGGAAGTTTGTAGCTGGATTTGATGCAGTCTGCTACCTGCATAGCGACCCTCAATGCATCCTCGCCGGTGGTCGCGAGGACGATGGCTCCTTCGACCCAGATGACGGAAACCAGCACGGGACTGCTTGCATGGGGATGGCAAGTGCCACTGGCATGGAGGCCGATGGGACGCAATCCGGATTCTACGGCTCTGCACCAGATGCCGGCCTAGTCGATGTCAGGATTGGCACTGATGTCGGCGCTGGTCCTTTCGAGAACTATTTGTTAGAGCAGGAGGCCTATGAGTCAGCGATGAACGGTCTCCAGTGGATAATCGATCACAAGGACGATGCATGGGGGGGTGCTGATGCGGAAAGCCATGGTATCGACATAATTTCCTTATCTTGGGGGATCACCAGTCACGAAGACGGAGGGTCAGACGGATCTGATATGCACAGCCGAATATTGGACGAGGCAATGGAGGCAGGCATAGTAGTCTCAAATGCAGCTGGGAATGATGGGGAAAACAACGAAGGCCTTTCTGGGATGAGTGCCTCTTCTCTTTCAATAACCGTTGCCGCTACGGATGACAAGAACACGGTCAATCGGACAGATGACGAAATCGCAGGCTACTCGTCCAGGGGTCCTAGGAAGGACAATGGCGATGGCAATCCGATCAATGAACTGATCCCAGAGATTAGTGCACCGGGTTCCAATATTGTTCAGGCCAAGGGGTGCTTCAGCAGCGATTCTTGCAACAATTTCATCGGAGGGGATGCATCTCAGAACACCTACACCGACAGAGGTAGTGGGACCTCCTATGCGACCCCATCAGTCAGTGGGGTCGTTGCTCTGGTTTTGGAGGCAAATTCCAATCTCACCCCTCTTCAGATTAAGGAGGTGCTGAAGCACACCTCTGAGCTTAGAGGCGAGCCCAGTGCTCCCGAAGTTGACCCATACTGGAATAGGGAATTCGGCTATGGGATGGTTGACGCACTGGCTGCAGTAGA
>CBFIAW010000089.1:1117-2530 GCA_965660655.1 Candidatus Thalassarchaeaceae archaeon
CCCAGTGCTCCCGAAGTTGACCCATACTGGAATAGGGAATTCGGCTATGGGATGGTTGACGCACTGGCTGCAGTAGACCTGGCAATCTTTCTTCATGAGTCCGGGCAATCCGAGTCAATTGATCCTAAACTCCAGAACCACGGACTAAACTTCTCAAACGATGGGGTCATCAACATCACTGGCCATGCATGGGGGCAAGATGGGCCCATCGAAAGAGTTGATTTCAGGATTGATGGTGGGACATGGAAAGAGGCCACCTACTCAAACTCCCTCGAAGAAATAGGGGCCCTTACCCCGTTCCTCTGGCACGTCCTTCTTGATCCAGAGAAACTCCCCCCAGGGCAACACATCGTGGAAGTACATGCGGCGTCTGGTAGTTCGCACTCCCTTCCAGTCTTCTTCGAGGTAGTTGGATCAGGAACCGACTCATCGGCCAATGGCATCCCCCCTGCAGTGGTCGGACTACTCGCACTTGTGGCCTCTGCCTGGATTGGTTCTCTGGTGCTAATCCGATACCGCTCAGATGATCAGATTGAGGGGGTGCTCTCCTCCTTCGGAAGACAGCAGAACCAAGTTATCGATGCCGAAATTATCGAATAATCCACTCCCAATCTGAAAATCCGAGTATTCCGAGCCGCCTTGTTAAAATCCTAGAACGCAAGTCCGCAGGTCATGGTGAGATTCTCCGACCGTACGAACAGCATTCGCCCAACGGGGGTGAGGAGGATGTTCGACATGGCAGGAGACGATGCCGTGCAATTCGGCCTCGGTGAACCCGACTTCCAGCCTCCTGACATTGCAATCGAGGCATTCACGCGTGCCATGAAGGATGGCAGAAACAAGTATACGACTACTGCAGGGTTGCCCGAGCTCCGGAAAAAGATCGCAGAAATGTGGCATCATCGAATACCAACTCTGGATGAATCAAATGTCTGCATCACCATGAGTGGGACGAATGCTCTACTGGACATCTTCCTAGCAATCGTAAATCCCGGTGACAAGGTGATGATGCCTGAGCCATACTTCCCACTATATCCTCCAGATGTGGTAATCTGTGGGGGGGAGCCATCATTCTACCCATGCAAATTCGAGAACGGTTTCGTACCCACTATCTCAGACTTGGAGGAGATAGTGGATGACAAAACGGTAGCAATCCTGTACAACTTCCCAAGCAACCCAACTGGCGGGAACGTGAATGAGGAGCAAAGGGACGAACTTGTCGAATTTGCGAGAGAAAATGACCTATGGCTAATCACAGACGAGGTTTACGATCGAATTGTCTATGATGCTCCGCATGTCTCTTTCCTCGGAGCTGGTTACGACAAACTGGTGATGGTCCAATCATTCTCCAAGACATTTGCTATGACGGGTTGGAGGATTGGATACCTCCTATCTCCGGATCCCGGCTTGATG
>CBFIAW010000090.1:0-2457 GCA_965660655.1 Candidatus Thalassarchaeaceae archaeon
ACTTGGGTTCGGCTATAATGATTCACGGCGATTGACTGCTGGAATATTGAAGATTTGGCGCCCAGAAGGGAAATATTTGTCATTCGCCCTTCAGAAAGGCCTCGATCCTGTCGAATGCCTCGGATAGCAATTCCACTTCCGGCAAGCATACCATTCTGAAGTGCCCTTTGCCCATTTCGGGAGAGAAACCAGAACCGTGGACGAGCAAAACATGCTTCTTGTGGAGGAGATCCAAGACGAACTTCTTGTCATCAGATGACAGAGATGGATCAGTAATTCGCACGAACAGGTAGAATGCGCCCCCGGGAGGTTGGCATTCTATGCCATCAATCGAATCGATACGGCCCAATGAGTAATCAAGTCTTTTTCTTATTAGTTCTCGATGACCGGACAACCAACCTTGATCCCCGATAAGACCTGCGAGAAAACCGTGCTGAGCAGGAGTTGAGGCACAAAGACGACTTCGGAGCAGCCTCTCGACCCCATCTCGGACTCTAGACAGAACACCCTTGGGATCGTGCCACGCCATGTACCCTATCCTCCACCCAGGGGCGAAATAGACCTTCGAGACTCCATTTAGTGTGATTACCGGAACATCTTTGGATCTCGATGCGAGTGATACGAAATTTCCTGAGAAGTCTAGTCCGTCGTAAATCTCGTCAGAAATAATTGTGCAATTCGGAAAACCGCTAGCGATTTCAATTAACGAATCTATTTCAGAAGAAAGGGGTACGTTCCCCGTCGGATTGTTCGGGTTTATTAGGACCAAGAGTCTGACCGTTTCATCCATCTTTGAGCGAATATCGTCGAAGTCTATATGCCAGCAGTCATCCGAGTCTAGCTTATACTCGATTGTCTTCGCGCCGTACATCTGCGGGTATGCCATGTATGGGGGGTAATGAGGGCCTGGTGCAAGGACCGTGTCTCCTGACTCTAGGAATGCTGCGAAAATAATCTGCAGAGCCTCGGTCACCCCATGGGTAACGTAAACATCTTCCTCGGTGCATTCCCACCCCTTTCGTGACTCTGTGGTTGCTATTGCCTGGCGTAGAGAAGGAATCCCATAGGAAGGGCCATACCCGTTTTCTTGGGAGTCGAGTGCTTTCTTGTAAGCAGAAATCATGTGTTCTGGAGTTTGGAGTCCCTTGTATGCTAGGGGGTCCCCTATATTCAGGCGAATTATTTCATGGCCCTGTTTCTCTAGTTCCATTGCCGGGACGACAACGTCTCTAATCGCGTACTCGATTGAGGAAGCGCGCTTGGAGACGTCTACTGAATCTCTCACTTCATCACAACCCTAGCAATTGACGGGCCGATTCGAGAGCATCAGGGATTCCATCAGAATTGGAGCCCCCGCCCTGGGCCATTGTTGGGCTTCCCCCTCCCCCCCCACCGATATGGGCAGAAATTGAATTGAGTATTTCGGCCGCATTGTGGATCTCTGCTGCAGGCGTTCCTTCTGTGCTGGCTACGATGATCTTTCCGCCGCCATCCCGTGTGCCGAGGACTGCAAGAGTTGGTTTGGAAGGGTCTCTAGTTAGTTCGCCGAGCATAGCCATCATGGCCTTCATGTCTCCCTCGACCTCCAAAACAGCATAACGAATTCCATCTCTTTCAACTGCTCCACCACCACCACCACTGGTCCTTAATCTGACGATTTCTGCCTCTAGTGAGTCAATCTTCTTCTGTTGTGTTTTCCACTCATCAAAGAAACGCGAAACGGCGGCTGGGAGGTCTTCGGAAGAAACTCCGAGGACCTCGCTAGATTCTTTCAATAGTCGCTCCTGCATTCTTGCGTGCTCTCGTGCCGTCTCGCCTGCCACGATTTGCAGACGCTCCACCCCGTCTTGGACTTGACTGGAGCGAATGATGCGTAACTCTCCAATATTGCCCACGTTGTCGTGATGCGTGCCCCCACAGGCTTGGACGTCGTGATCACCGATTCTAATTACTCGGATCTCACTATTTTTTGGAGGGCCACCCTGATACAACTCAAAACCGTATGCCTCGTCTGCTTCAGCTCGTGACATTACGAGTTTTTCTACTGCAGTATTTGCTGCAATAACCTCATTTGAATGATCCTCGATGCGGTTCAGATCATCCCTAGAGAGTCTGGAGTGGTGCGTGAGATCAATCCTAGCGTAGCGAGCACCTTTGTTCGATCCCGCTTGCCAAATATGGGGCCCTAGGAGTGTCCTGGCACTCCCTCCAACAACATGTACAGCTGTGTGATGATCCATCAGTTGCCTTCGTCTTCCCCAACTAACGACGCCAGAAATTTCACCAATGGGTAGCGAACCTTCTGTTAGATGGTAGATAATCCCGTTTTCTACCCTAGTGTCAACGACAGTTGCATCCCCCAGAGAACCTTGATCCCCTAATTGCCCTCCACCCTCGGGGTAGAATAGTGTCCGATCAAGGACCACGTAGTGAGTTGGCGTATTACTGACCTCGTTA
>CBFIAW010000091.1:0-2446 GCA_965660655.1 Candidatus Thalassarchaeaceae archaeon
CTGCTTCTCTCTGACTTTTCGAAATATCTGTTTTCATCCCATCAGCAATTTTCCATTTCTTGGCTAGAAGGTGTCCGAATGAGCCAGCACCATGAACCAGAATTATTGAAACCCCCAGTTCCGATATAGAAAATATTGCGTCAACCACCCTTTCTACTGCATCTGGGTTGAATTTTTTCATTGAACTCTTGTCCGTAATCAAGCCTCCGCCTAATTTTATCGCCACTCTAACTGCCATTTGCTGTTCGGAGGTAAAGAGTCTCGTATTCTAACATTTTCAAATCACAGCATACAGTTTAACCCGTAGTGCTCAGTCGAAATATCGTGGTAGACATAGCAGAGCTTGAAAGGTTCCAGCGTTGGCTCCAGTCCGAACTAGCCACTGCTTCTTCTCTAGAGGACAAATCCGATAGGGATCGCAGGCTACTACAAATCGAGATTGCGATTTCAGAGGTCGTACGATATAGGGAGATTCTGAGTAGCCTGGAGAGTTCGTCTTCTTCACCGTTTGTAGAGAGGGATGATGCCGTTCGAGACCAGAGTAATTCCGACGTAAAACCAGTAACGAAATCAGGCGAATGCCACTCATGCGGCGCAGAAAAAATCAGCGACTTGCAGTTCTGTCCGGTTTGCGGAGAGTTCTGATTATTCTTCTTCTGCCCAGGATGCTCTTAGTAACGACAGTTCGGGGTCGTCAGAACCGATAATTGACAAGTACTCTCCAGCAACGCTGTCAGTCAGGAATACTGTCACTCCAGCATGCCAGATTGTCTCTCCAGAAGCCACCATCCTAGCTGTATCTACTTCGATAATTGCCGGGTCATTGTGATGAATTCTACCAGCCTCTGCTGCATACCTAATTGAAGCTGAAAGATGTACGTGTGAGCGATCACCCGGGCTTATGCCCACTTCAATCAGATTCTCTGCCTCTGCAGGATCCGACGGATAATATAACGAGTCTGGGATATCATTCGAAGGTAGGTCTAACTCGATTTCTACAGTATGGCCGTATGTTGCCCGCATCATGTTCGCTCGCACTTCATACCTACCTTTCGGATCAGTTTCAGATATCGCCCTCAAGTGGTGCGGTCTTAGCCAATGCTGGGGTCTCCTTCCACCATCTTTGAATTTCCTCACAATGTCCCTTACGTCAATCCATCCATTTATGTCCATTTCTAAGTCGAACTTCTCCGGAGCATGCCTTAGCACAAGTGCAAGTTTCCTTGCCATTCCATCCCTCTCTCTAGTGCTCAAGATGAACTTACCCTCGGAGTTGCAGGCAGGACAAAGATCGTCATCCGAAAAGTATCCGTGCATCGAGCATTCCCTAATCATGTATCTACCTCGGTGTGGATTATTCAAGAACCCCTCGGTCTTTGGATGAATTCACATTCTGGGAACCGTTATGGGCCCGACTCTTGACGAGAGCACGTGAGGTCTGTAATTGTCGATTGGAGAAGGTCCCCATTCACCAAGGCACACAAGGGCGCACTATCGGGTACAAGGCCAGACGAATTCGCTGGCCAGGTTATCCGAGACCTTTTGTCCGACAACCCCATTGAACCTAGTGAAATCGACGATATTATCGTTGGCTGCGCTTATCCTGAGGGAGAACAAGGATACAACATCGGCCGTTTGATGACGTTCTTGGGTGGTTTGCCTCCCGAAGTACCAGGTTCCACCATCAACAGACTTTGTGGCTCTTCAATGCAGGCAATACTATCTGCCTCGGCACAGATTTCAGCTGGATGGGGCGATTGCTTCTTGTGCGGCGGCGTTGAATCGATGTCTAGGGTGAAAAGAAGGGGATTCAATTGGAGCCAACATCCGACTTTGGAAAAGGAATTCCCCCAGGCGTACATCAACATGGGGATAACCGCAGAGAATGTGGCAGATCAGTTTGAAATCTCCCGAACAGAACAGGAAGAATTCGCACTTGATTCTCATGTCAAGGCCGTTAAAGCAGATTCAGAGGGGAATTTCTCAAGAGAGTTGGTCCCAATCACTTCCAATGGCCATGAAATAGATCATGACGATTGCATTAGACCAGACTCCTCACTGGATTCAATGTCCAGATTGAAACCGGCATTTGTCGAAGGCGGTTCAGTGACCGCAGCCACTTCGTCGCCTCTAACTGACGGAGCCGTATTTTCACTGATTTGTAGTGAGGAATTCGCCACATCTAATTCTCTGACCCCAATTGCCGCAATTGCTGCTGGTGCTGTGACTGGCTGCCCTCCCGAGCTAATGGGTCTCGGTCCAATTTCTTCTTCCAATTTAGCCCTCGAAAGAGCAGGCTGGGATATTGAGGACATAGATGTATTCGAATTGAATGAGGCCTTTTCTTCACAGAGTTTAGCCTGTATTGGGGAGCTGGGTTTGGATACGGAGAATGTGAATGTAGATGGTGGAGCCCTTGCCATCGGACACCCACTCGGTGCATCTG
>CBFIAW010000092.1:0-2394 GCA_965660655.1 Candidatus Thalassarchaeaceae archaeon
ATCAAAGCCATCAGAATACCTCCTCGTCGTCATTCCCGTGCAACTGGAGCCCGCGGTACTACCAGGTTATACTATACCCCCAAGGGTGGTTGAGAGAACGGTTTCCCTCTTATGATGCTCTCGGTCCGGGGATGTGTCAATAATAAGATGCAAAAGACCCCATAGAGATACTAATTAGCGTCCAGACCCCCATTATTGCGACTGAAACGCCCCATGCCCTAGGGCGGACTCCGACACTAAGCAGACCAATGATTGCAGCGTACTTTCCGAGCAAGAGGGGTAGCGACCTCAAAATAGAGACAGCCAATCCTGCTGAAATCCCAAACCCAATTAGCATCAACGGGGAGAGTGTGGTGCCAAGAATGCCGGATCTTGCCATCGAACCGACACCCTGTGCAATCATCGAGGGGTCGAAAATCCAAGTAAGCCAGGCGAGCCATAATCCTAGGTATACATCTTCGGAGAATCTCTTGCCCGCCCTCCAGTCCCTGTATTTCTGACCCATTCTTGAATAGAGGAAACGAGAGAAGTACTCAATTTCGATAATTCTACCCCGGGTCACCATCGAAACTCCATGATAGACCATTATTATGGACAGTAATATCTCGAGGAACATCCAATGAGAACCTAGCCCGAGTGCTGATAGTATTGCTATGGGTGTGGCCCATGCCAAGAATCCGAAAGATGAAGCGCCCATAGTCATGAAAATCCCGACACCGGGAATCAAAGCCTCTTCAGGAGCCTCGTACCTCTTCTCACTGGGCATTGAAAGAACCAGCAAAGGAAGGAGCGATAGTCCGGCTACCATTGACAGCAAATCCAAGGGAGATTTTCCCGAACCGAAGGATGCCCCTTCGGAAGCTGATTGGATATCCGAGGGGGACATTGAACCTGGAGACCAAGAGGCAATGAAACCGGCCGAGTCGATGACAAACACGGAATCTGTCGGACCACTTGGTAGAGAGTTCCCAACTGTCCCATCATCGAGTAGTAAGGGCCACGAGCCGTTAATCTCCAATGAGAAAACATCCAAGTCGTAGGCCTTCACATCTTCTCCGGTTGCTATCTGAGCAAATGACGCGGACAGGTCATCAATTGCCAGAACCTTTTCTGCTGACTCGAAGTCAACCATCTGCCTCTTAGCGTTAGGGGAGCCTGGGGTGAACAACCCGATCACTGCTACGTCTGAGTCGCCCAATAGGTCGGACAGTGATTCTGCACCAGATTCTGGATCATGGGAAAGGAGAATGAAATTTGGTGCAGCAGCACCCTCTCGAAAATTATCAGAGTCAATCTCGGGGAGGCTGAGGGCAGAAACAGAAGATGCCATGGCAAGTAGTAAAATCGCACCGTAAGCGGGTAATGGGATTTGGCCCCCTCTCATCGAAACCCCCACCCATGCAATCGTGCCAAAGAAGACAGATGCGGCTGCTGCTACAGAACCTAGAATCGGGGGTTTGTCAGCAGGAACGCTGAATCGTAGAAGGACCCAGGAGTGGCAAGTCTCTCCCGGATCTTGGTCGGAAAGGACCAGGCATGCATCGAGCATGTAGTCCCCAGGTAAAAGAGGACGATCAGTAATCCAATTGAGGACGGTTCTATTCCCTTCCCCCTTTGAGAAACCATCAGGCGACTCGAAGTGGTCTACCCAAGTATCTTCGTAGTGTTTACCATGCCTCATTTCCGACCATGGCATTGGCCCGACTAACTCGATTGACTGCGTGGAAAAATCAGAAACCCCCCACGGGGAGAAAGGTGTGAACTCGATCCTTGCCATCCTATTCTGATCCACTATCACATCCAATTCTGTCTCGACGATGTGCCCGTCGAATACCACCCCTGTTCGGGCATCGTATGTCCCCCACCACAAGGTCCCGGAGACTGCACATTCGTGTCTAACTTGTATTGATAGTCGTATTTCCTCTCCCGAATTCATCGAGATGTTGACATTTTCTGCTCTGACCTCAAAGATGTGAGGGTCAGTCCTATCCTAGCTCATAACAATGGATTCGGTATCAGCACTAGAGATGGCAGAAATCCCCCCCATCGTAAGGGAAATAGAGAACTGTGTCTCTGAACCGAGTGGGCCCCCCACTGGAAGGTCTGACATAGAGCAAATGTTACTGGCCGACTCCAGGGACGCGAATAGTCTGACGGAAATGTTGCCCTCGAACTTGAATGGTTCTTGAGTTTGCGAAGAGAAGGCATCCACGATGGTGGGGAGGGTGAACGAGCTTGACTTGGAAAATGACGCACTTCCGGAGGGAAGGCCCGTGACTGTGGACCAGTTCCTATCCAGAAACTGATTTTCTTCGGTCCCTTTGAGGAACAACATGTGTTGATCCGGGTAGGAGAAATCGAGTCCAGGGCCTTCGTAGGCGGTTTGGTTCTGGG
>CBFIAW010000093.1:0-2358 GCA_965660655.1 Candidatus Thalassarchaeaceae archaeon
CCGACCTCATCGAGGGCCCCTTGTGTATGCGGGCATCATGATCCCTACCCATTCTACGCCGCACTGCTGTCCACTTCGAAGAAGTTGAAGACTGGAAGGATCATCAATCCACTGATGGCCAGTGCCCAGGCCAGTTCGACTGGGAGATCTCGTCCTGCGATGTCACTTAGGTTGTAGGCGCTCAACCACGCGGAAAGCACGGCTATGGAAATCCCGTGAAACGGCCTTAGAGGACCTAGTTCTACCCCACCCGCAGCAGTTGCCAGGAAGATCAGAAGGCCTCCAACGGCTACGGCAAATCCAGCCCATGCCAGGTTCACATTCATGTCACCGGCCTCATGGCAAGAGACCATCTCAGAACAGGCAGCTCCATTATCTCGAAGTTCCTTTTCGTCTTGGTACATGGAATCACTATCATCATTGTACTCTCCCGAGTTGGCGATATCATAGGACTCTCCTGCTCCGAACATTCCGACTACCAGGGACACGACAAGTATGATGATCCACTTTCTGGCACCGTCAGAAATCTTCAGTCCGTACTCCCTGAAGCTGGCGGCAGGCAACATGATAGCCATTCCACCCATGAATACGACCATCCAGAGCATCCACATCAGGATGTCCGACAAGCCTTCACCTTCTGCCAGTCCGAAGACCACTGGAGCTGCGGCCAGTACTCCTATTGCTCCGAAAACTCCGTTTTTCACTCTCATAAGCAGCAAGAGTCCGACTATCACAAAGACCCCGCCGAATAAAGAAAGTCCCGAATTGGCTGACATCTCGTACAGCATCAACATGAAGAAAACGAACTGGCACCAAAGCATCAGTGAAAATGGCGTAGTGTCAGTCGGCGGCATTTTGTAAAGGGAATCATCACTCATGAGGTTGTTATTCAGGTGAGCAGCATATAGTCGTTTCATAGAACAAAGGGGTTATTTCCTACATGTAAACGCATGAGCATGAAGAGGGGTGCACTATTACTGTCACTCCTGATACTGCTCGTCCCATTTGCCGGCTGCGCCAGCTCCGACTTGGACAAGCACCTCATTGAGAACCGGACGGTTACGATCGAACCGGGCGGGGGTGCGCAGGCGTTAGTTTATGTCTTCGAGGATAGCCGCGAAACTTGGGCCAAAGAGACCTTCGATGCAGGATATACTGACTCAGACGGCAACTTAGTCTACGAGACTCTCGAGGATGCTATCGAGGCAAGAGGCGGCAATGAGACCCACGATTGGTCTGGTAGGGAATATGGGACTTGGTCTAATTGCGATATTGAATTGCCCGAATGCGATGCAAGGAACGCGGGGGGCCTGGAGTACGAACTACTGGCATTGGAAGTGGAAATCGTCGAGGGGGACGGCTCAGGCTTTGACGGCTACTCCTTGGACGTTTTGTGGTTGGACTACAGCAATATGATTCGAGCCGGCAACGTAGGGTGGGACTCCCACCTAGTGCACCCATCAGAGGGCTTGTCGAAAAACGGTATTTCCAGTAGCTGGGCCTCCGGTCCCGTTTCTACGCCCGAGGCTTCCTGCCATGATCCCGAAGTGTGGAGCCTCGATGATTTCTACAACGATGAGGATATCCCATTCCTCAAATGTCCCGTTTTGGATACGCATGACCACTTCGTGGTGTATTTCATGAACACAGGAACGACTGAAATCACGATTGAGTATTCCACCTTCGGATGGGTCTGAAGGCAGAACCCAGGATTACGCATCCGTCACAAAGTAACCGTTGAAGTGCTATCCATCAACTTCGCTACCCTAGTAGATGGGATGAATCTAATCTCAAGTGCCTAAATCAAAAACAAAAGATATAGTGAAACCAACCACAAATATAACCAATGGTATTATGGTTAGCCAAATCATCAATTTCTTATTATGCTCTTCCATATCATAATCTTCCATGTTCGTCACTAAGGGAGTCCCTCTATGATGTATACGTCATTTAGGGGTACGGAATATGATAGATTCCAATCTATGTTTTTGAAATTATTGTGGAGTCCGAGGAAAGCAGCTTCTCCCTCTTGGCCTTCTTGAACCACAGCATGTCGCACCCCTCGCAACCGTCTATCTTCACGGTCCTGGAAACGGTTGTCAGGTTTTGGATGTCCTCAACGATATCCGGAACAAGAAGGTTCGGCCGATGGCTTCCATCTTCGATCGGGACTCTGATGTGCCTCATTTTCTCCCCGCAGTCCGGGCAGGCGTGCTCGCTTTCCTCCGTAGAAGATGAAAGTGCTGTTCGAATGTACTCTGCTTTGTTCTCTGACAAGCCAAGTAAATCTCCCTTGAGTTTTTGATCTATGGACTTGGACTCTAGAATGACTCCAGTACAGGTGTTGCACCGCAGATC
>CBFIAW010000094.1:0-2330 GCA_965660655.1 Candidatus Thalassarchaeaceae archaeon
TTTTCAATTGATGGGAACTTCAGAATTTGTGACGTTCATAGTGGAGATTGATGGAACAAACTCAGTTGATGAGACACTTGAGGGAAACAACCTTCTCGAGATCGTTTTACCAGTAGAAATCCCAGATGATGGATCGGGAAAGGAGGGGAGGGGTGCAACGATAGTCGTCATCTCATTAATGGCAGTACTGATTTCTCTAGCTGCATTTCAACTTGGACCGAAGTCATTGAAGAAGGAATTCCAGCGCGGTAAGTAGGTGGCTTTTGGGGGGGAATTGGCTGTCGTTTGGCCGATAATCAGAGCAAACTAGGGAATGGTTATACAGGGGTCGAAAGCGAAAACAAACTACCGCACTAGTGGCTTAGGCTGCAACTGCGGTGGTGTGTGTGAAAAATGATGGTATTGAAAATAAGGCTGGAAACAGACGAGTGGATATACGAAGAGCATGAATCTACTTAGTGGATTTACTCCTTCGACCAAGTCTGCGGATAGATCCCAGGTTGCATGATGACTGTCCTCGGAGTTGCAACTTGACCCGACTTCATAGAAGGTATTGAGTCGGATTCAATTGAAAGTTCAGCGATAGCAACGGCCTCTCCCTTTAGACTCGAAAGGAGGACCATTGCCCCGGTAGGTAGGCCCTTGGGAATTGAGACTATGCCCGGCCTAGCAAGGGGGGCACCATGAGAAAGCGCGGAGACTGCACCATCCTTGATCACAATACTAGGGATGTCCTCGAGAATTTTCTCCACCGGGGAGATGAGCCTCGAAAGCCCCCTTGGATCCTCGTGCTCCCTCCATAGGAAGACAGCATCGGCGAGTTGCTGCATGGTGCAAGACATTTGGTCATCAAGAGACCCGCTCCTCGAGCGATGCAGTTCCAGCAACTCGCACTCATTGCCTGATAACAGCCCCAAATCTCGCACCAACGTTCTGATGTAAGTCCCGGCCTCGCAGTTAATGGATAGGAGGTGCACCCTGTCTCCCTCTTCAGTCTGAATCAGGTCTGACTTGGAAACTTCCCTAGTTCTCACCTGGATCTTCACTGCAGACTCCTTCGGGGGGACGTTGTATATCTCCCCCTGCATCTTAGAAACCAAATCAGAAATTTCTTGACTCATTATCGGTTGCTTGAATCGAATTACGGCGACATAGCTCTTAGGCTTCTTTAGTAGTTCGCCGGTGATCTTTGTTGACCTACCACATAGCAGGGTTAGCAGTCCCGTTGCGAATGGGTCAAGGGTCCCCCCATGCCCAATACGCTTGATTCCCAACATCGATCGAGCCCATGCTGCTAGTTGGTGGCTGGACGGCCCCGACGGCTTGTCAATCAGTATTACTCCGCATTCGATTAGATCTTCGAGGGGGCGTTCAGATGGAAGGCACCCAGATGACTGATTTGTCTTTGCCGTTGGGTCGATAATCCAGTCTTCTTCATTTTCCATATTTTCACCGACCCAGTGCGGTGTCGACCGCCTGATAAACTTCCAACTCGTCCTTTTCGTCGGCATCGATAACCAAATTGTACGGGGACATATCATCGAGATCGATCCCATACAGGACTGAATACCGCTCCATGTCGTCCTTCTGTCTCTTTTGGGACTTTTGTAAGCACACCACAAATTCCCCGCCCTCTCTCTTCTGAATCCTTCTCGCTCTTTCTTCCTCGGAGACATTTACCCAGACTCTTAGGCAATTTAGATCGTTCTTGTGTGCCCACCAGCCACTAAGGCGGCTCTCCACAATCTCTGGAGACGCGTGTGATGACATTCGCTTCTGGAGGAGAGAGTCGAGTGTTCTATCTACATCTAGATCTTCCTTTGCCTCTGAGCTCAATTGCTCCACCGTGAGTCCTCGGGTTTTGGCCTCCTCCCTGAAAATTTCGCCACCATTCAAAGATGCCCACTCCCGAGATTCTGAGATCATAGACACCAATGTGGAAGTCCCACTCCCTGGGGGCCCACTTATCGTGACCTTGAGCAAATTATCATCTCCACTCGTTTCTACACACATCGCACCTAAGAAGTCCCTTTGGAGTCCTAGAAATCATGTTTGAATTACAAAAGTTGCATGTCACTCCCTCTCTTGGTGGGGCTGAATGCTTGTTCCCAGACCTGCGTTGAGGATTATTCTTTGAAGGGGCACCAGTTTTTCTCGGTCCTGCTCTCCTCTGTTTCCTACGAACGGTGGAAGATGCGCTCGGACTACCCTTATCATCATCGAGCATGTACAGGAGTGGCTCTTGGATTGTATCTCCAGATATTACCAGGGGGTGTCTGGAGTAACGAACAATCTTGATGTGACGATCGATAATCCTGCCAAGTGGGGCA
>CBFIAW010000095.1:0-2244 GCA_965660655.1 Candidatus Thalassarchaeaceae archaeon
TTGCAAATAGTGACAATCCAATCATCGCCGCGCAGAATAATCCGAAACTCGCAAAGAATCCCATTGGAGACTGCGCGATGATTAGGAATCCAGTCACATCCGAGACTGCTGATCCAAACAAGGCAAGGCCCGCAGCGCCACCAATCGCCTTGATGCTGGCATCAACATCTGCACCGGTTGCTCGCTCCTCTCGATACCTCTCGACGACGTGTATAACGTAGTCGATTCCGACTCCCAAACTCATCGCTGCGATTGCAACTGTGACCATGTTCAAGCCATATCCAGCAGCAGCGATAATTGCGTACAACCAAATTATCACAATTACAATTGGAATGGTGGTAAAGATGGCAGTTGAGAGTGACCTTATCCCCCAATATCCAGCTCCGATGACGAGAAGAATTGCAATTGTAATTGCAAGATTAACGCTAACTGTTAGGTAAACATAGCCAGTTATCCCTATGATTACTGGGGAAGATATCGCAAGGTCTCGAAGCGAATAATCATCTAATCCATACTCGACCTTTCGGAACCCCCACCACAGGGTAATTAGACAAAATAGAACCCCGAGGATTAAGGTTCCTTGCAGTTGATTCTGCATACTAGAAGCGGCCACGTAGCGTGTGACTGGATCGCCGGTAGCGATAGCCCAAGTTACAGGATATTCCTCGCTAGCCGACTCTATATCAGACCTCTCTGAGAGGTCTTGAGCTGCCAGTTCTTGGAAAGGTTGCATATCCAATTCCAATTCTGCAAGAACCTGTTCTACAACGATGAACTGCTCTGGGTTTGCGATTCCCCAGCGCAAAGTCATACGATTGTATTCAGGAATGCTTCCATCTTTGCATAGATGCACCAATTCAGGATCTAACTCACAGGTTGGAACAATATGGAGGGCGGTCAGAGATTCTGGGATTGCCGGAAAGTATCCTCCGGCAGGGATTCCATACACGTAGACGAATCCATACATGAATCTCAGACAATCACGGTCGGTTTCGTCCGGTAGGTCATTTGCTAGCCTCTGACAATCGAGGCTCTCGGATTCCCAACCTGCCTCGGCAAAGGGTGTATTGTTGGTGAACATGCTCGCCTTTGCGGCCCAAATCAATTCGTCCACGCCATGCATTTCAGGTGTCCCAAGAGGTGTTTTTGTGTATTTTCCAGGATCATTTGGACTTGGATCTGCCATGTTTGCTCTAGTTGCTTGAATCGCAGCGTAAACTCTCGGATCTAGCATATCGCCTTCTATAATGACGGAAGCTGGCTCTCCCTCATCGCTAAACCTAGTATTGACTAATTCTACAGCATGTGCGAAATCCGATTCCTCATCAAGAAAATCTTCGACTTTGAAATCGCCCTCAAGACTCAGCATCATTGGAACGGCGATTGCTGTGATAATCAGAATCAAAACCAATAGCAAGGAGGAGTTTTTCGATGAATTATCCGCGATGGAAACTAGACGCTGTTCTCGAATCATGTGAACTATGCCGGTGTCCTCTTCTGGTAATTTTCCTTGTTTGGCCAGATACTTGTCCCAATCCATGCGAATCAGCGGTGCCCAAATTCCGGTTAGTATGAATGCCGCTGCAACACCTAGAGCCGCTTCGACACCGAATGAACGCAGGGCGGCAATATCTGAAGTCAGATTGGCCGCGAATGCAGACATAGTAGTGAATGATGTCAACATAATCGCTCTGCCAACTCTAGACAATGAAGCATGAGCAGATTCCTCCGGAGAGCGCCCTTTTCTCCTTTCCTCCTTGTATCTGTGTAGAGCGTGCAGACTGTCGTCTATTCCCAAAGCGATAACCAAGATTGGAAGTAGGGTAGAAAATTGACTCTTGCTGATTATCTTGAATCCATATTTCTCTCCAAGGATTATCATCCAGCCGATTGAGCCTTGCATCCACAATAGAGCAAATATCAAGGTGGCTCCGACGATTACCACGTCAGAGGTCCTCCGTAGACTGAACCAAAGTAGCACGGTAATGGCCAGTGCCATGGCGATTAGTAGCAAGCTAGATTCTAGCAATTCGCGGTTCAGTTCAACGTTTATTCCCTCATTTACTGAGAAAGTGACAACGAGTTGATCGGTTGTTCTCATCTGCTTTTCGAGGTCGATCATTGCCCATTCAAAACTGCAAAGTTCTTCCCCCTTGTGAAGGGCGTTTCTACAGTCCTCTAAGTTGTAATCAGGGGGAGTCGTAACTAAATTGAACCCGTCGAACCGATATCCTTCTGGTTCAT
>CBFIAW010000096.1:0-1370 GCA_965660655.1 Candidatus Thalassarchaeaceae archaeon
GTTCGGAGAGGTGCCATCGGAAACGCACGACAACCAGTCGTCTCCAGGTCGCACCCAACCTTCGTCGCACATGCAGTGGGAGGAGGATCCAGTCCCCATCACCCATCCCTTGCCGTTGCAGTCCACACCCAGGGGGATCATACTGATGTTGGCATTGCTTGCAATCCATGCCAGATGGGTGTCGATGCCGACTTCGATTCCTGATATCTCCCCTTCAACCAGTTCCCATGCCCCATTAGAGATATTCCAGGAGTGAAGATTCCACTCCCATGTGTCGTTAGATGTCCAATTTCCGATGGTCCCATTGTCCATGTCATAATGCACCCCTGAGTTATCAATCAGGGCGGATGAGGCGAAATCACCACCATCCTCGAAGCAGGTTAGGTTGAATGGGTCCTGACAGGGGTTGTCAGACGTCAAAGAGGAGTTGTCGGGAAACAAAACCGCGAATCTAACTTCCGCCTCCTCTGGGGGGAGGCTGTTGGCTATGTGCCCGGCATCCACCACAACGTTCCAATCATCCCAGACCGCTTGAATCACGGAACCTCGCTCGTGAGTCAGATGGTCCCACTCGTAACCTCTGGCAGAAGTCCACTCCAGAAGGTGGGCCGCTGTGTCCCTAGCCGGATCAATAGTGATCGAGACGAATTCAATCATCTCGGC
This sequence comes from Candidatus Thalassarchaeaceae archaeon, assembly GCA_965660655.1. Classification (GTDB taxonomy): domain Archaea; phylum Thermoplasmatota; class Poseidoniia; order Poseidoniales; family Thalassarchaeaceae; genus UBA36. The sequence continues at coordinate 664 of CBFIAW010000096.1, forward strand.
ATGCTCACCCAAATTCTGGTCCACATAGTCGAGGTTGGAGGAGATGATCAGACAAACGTCAGGGCAGGAGGTGTAGATGAATGCGACTACAACGACCTTACCATCGAAATCAGATAGCGAAATCTCCTCACCGAATTGGTTCTCAAGCGTGAAGCCCGGGGCGTTGGGGGGATCCCTGTACTCAGTACCCAGAATCTCCAGGTCATCGGAACCTGAGCATCCGGCCAGTAGGAAACACAACACTAGGAGTACGGCCTTGGATGAATCTCCCATATCTCCCCTCCCTTGACGAGGATATTTCACTCTTCTTCAACTAGGCTCAATATGTCTTCAAGGACCAGTTCTGGGTTCCAGTCAGTATCTCCCCACCAGACTCTCTGTTCCATATTCTTGTCGACAATTATGGTGCCAGTCGTGTGATCGACCCAGTAGTCCAGTGGATGGTGGTTGGTAACGACCTCACCATCCGGTTGCTGTGTATCCTTCCCACAGCCGTTGTTGTCAACCTCCTCTCCCTCTGGAGTGTCCGGGCAACTGTCGAAACCGTCAGCAACTCCGTCATTGTCAATATCGGTGTCGTAAGTCGCAAGACCAACGTCGAAGTTCATCCACACCGGTTCCAAGTCCTCTACACTGCCCGTTAGGTGCGGCCAACTAAGGCCTCTGACGTCTGCATAGTTTCCCAACACGCTAGAGTTGTCTGTCCA
>CBFIAW010000096.1:1379-2110 GCA_965660655.1 Candidatus Thalassarchaeaceae archaeon
TACACTGCCCGTTAGGTGCGGCCAACTAAGGCCTCTGACGTCTGCATAGTTTCCCAACACGCTAGAGTTGTCTGTCCACGGGTCCACTGTGACTGTGATGATCTGCACGGAGGTTCCGTGCAACTCACCGAGCTCCTGTGCAATGAAGGCCAGATTCGCGCTAACAACCGGACAAATATCCGGGCATCTAGTGAATAGGAAAGCCACCACTACCACCTGCCCCTCGAATTGGGACATTGTCACGTACTCTCCCTTGTCATCTATCAGGACGAACTCGTTTACTGCAATCGGGGGATTGATGTCCTCTCCGTAGAATTCGTCAATCTCACCGTTTGAGAGGCAACCTGGCGTGATTAGTAGCGTGAAAGCCAATATCCATGCAATCGACCTACTCATCACCATTCCTCCTCGCTAGCCAGACCAATGCTGAACAAGTCAGTAGGAATATTGCTAGATTCCTCAGCGAATCCTCCACCCCCTCATCACCTTGTTCCCCCTCTTCTTTAGAGGTCCCATTGTTGAAAATGTAATCCGAGGGAGGCCCCAACTCCTCGTGGTAATCATGAATCACTGTCAGGTTCAGAGTCCCCCATAGTGTTTCATTGGAGAAGACGTCCAGGAGGTAATTCCCAGCATCCCAACTTTCGGCATAGATCATGAATGAGCACTCGTCTTTGACCGAGGAAGAGTTGTAGGGGGCTGTCTCGCATCTCTGGTCATAAATGCCATCT
>CBFIAW010000097.1:0-2057 GCA_965660655.1 Candidatus Thalassarchaeaceae archaeon
TTTGTTCAGAACTCCCGAGAATGCAATCTCTAGCACCTCCAAGAAGATGAGGGTCGTCAAGCCAAATGGGACAGGGATGGAATTCGATTTTGAGGGGATGGTTCTAGACAGAGTCGCGCATGATGAGGCATTGGTCGAGCTTGCTGCCTCAAGGGGTGCAGAGTACCTCCTAGGGAACCGTGTCAAGCGTGTCGAGAAAGATTCAGTTTTGCTATCCAATGGCGTGAAATTGAGGGGTAGGGTGATAGTTGGGGCTGGTGGACACAATGACCCAATAAGAAAACGATACTGGAGTGAGAAGTCTTTGAATATCCCGGTCAAATTCTCCCTAAAGAATGGAAATCATTCCGATGCTCTAGAGTTGCACTTCGGCTCTGTGGCACCGGGTGGATATGCCTGGCTCTTCCCCAAAGAATCGGGCTCGAACATTGGATTAGGGATACAGAGGAGGTTGTCCAGGGGAAAGAGTTTGGAGGTTTACGCAAACCATTTCATTGATCGCTTCGAAGGAGTGGAGACATTCAGAGGGGCCGGATATCTACCGATGTCAGGCACTATCCGTTCATTTGTCAAAGGAAAATACATGCTGGTGGGGGACTCTGCAGGGATGGTCCTGCCATCAAACGGAGCGGGCATCACTATCGCCATGATAGGAGGCAGAATTGCAGGAGAAGTGATTTCTGAGCACATCAATGGCGGCGTGGATCTGGAGGAATATGAGAAGAGGTGGGAAGTCCAGATGGGAGGGGTGATGCGAAACTCAAAGAGAGCTTTTCGCATTGGGAACTTCATGTTCAGATTTCCCGATTGGGTTCTGAATATTGCATTCAATCGCCTGACAAAGGGGATGATTTGGAGGGCCGTGACCTGTCGAAGAGTCTTCTGGCTTTTCTAGGGCGCGCGAGCGGACCATATTGTTGCCATGCCTGGAAAAATCACTCGGGCTCTGACATCGACGAAACCGACCTCCTTCAACATCGAGACATAATCCCTAGTTGTTCCGAATTCGGAGTAGGTCTTAGTGAGCCACTTCCATGGGTGGTCTCTCTGGCCGCATACAACCCTGGCGTAGGAACCCACCCAGACCCTCATCCACAGAATCCCCAGGAAACCATGAACTCGGTTAATCTTCGCTGGGTCTACAATGATGATTTTTGCACCTGACCTGAGTACCCTCAGGGACTCAGAGAGTCCGGCTTTCTTGTCATACCAGTCTCTGAATGAGAACAATGAGCATAGTGCGTCGAAGGAATCGTCTTCGAAGGGTAGTTCTTCCGCGGTGCCCTCGACAAAAAGTGCCGGGTCGTCCCCTCTTTCCTTTCGTGACGTGTTTACTCTTTTTTCTGCTGCATCTAGCATCTCTGGGATTGGGTCGAGGCAAACTAGTTCTCTGCCAACGACGTCTTCGGCGAAGCTTCCGGGTCCGCATCCCACCTCCAGAACCTTGCCGTTAGGCAGCATTTCCCTCACCATTCGACGCCATCTGGATACCTGACCCAGAGTAGCGAAGCGATTGATTCGGTCATAGACGGGAATGGTGGCTAATAGATTTCGCTGGAGTTCTCCCCAATCCTCGGCACCCATGCCATGTGCGTCCATACCCCCGCCTCAGAGAAGGCCATATTTGGAAGGTTCCCGAGAGGGTGCATGAGCGGAGTCAAACTAGTGTAATGCGCGAGGTTATCATCATAAACTCCTCAACTGTCGCCAATGCACCGTAGGTGTATAGAAATGGGACGAGAAGAGGTTCTACGAGCAATAAGACAAGCCGAGAGTGAGGCAAAGGAAACAATAGCCAATGCAGAATCAAAGGCCGCAGAGATTGTTGCCAAGGCAAGACTGGCGGCAACAGAGATTATCCAAGCTGGAAGAACAGACTCGGAAACCAATGCTCAAACTATGATTTCGAAAGCGAGGAGTGCGGCCGAGAGCGAGGCGCAGAAAGTCTCCAAAGAAGGAGACACAACAATCGGTTCGATTCATGATGGCGGAGAGGGAAGTAGAGAAGTAGCAGTGAACGCGGTTCTTGATGCATTCAAGTCCTGAAATCCTAGAGG
>CBFIAW010000098.1:0-1838 GCA_965660655.1 Candidatus Thalassarchaeaceae archaeon
TCTGAACAGAGAACCTTATCAGATCTTCTCAGAAAAATTGGAGGCCTTTGCAGTAACGCCACTAGAAATGCCTGAGATTTTCGAGGACGAAGATGGAATTATTGTCGAATACAGGTGGACTTTCGAAGAAGGGGTCAACTTAGACGGACAGGGAGTCTCACTTGCATCGGATTTCTTGGAGACAAGTTCGTTCGAAGCAAACCCAATCGTTAGCTGGAAGGAGCCAGGGATGAAGAATGTGACACTGGAGGTCAGTGATGACGATGGAAATATTTCCATTGCATACTTGGAAGTGGAAATTCTAAATCAACGTCCAGTGGCACTTTTCGAACGACCTCCGGATGGAGAGATAGGGGACGCCTATATTTTCAGTAGCTCATCATTCGACCCTGATGGCGATACGTCTGCACTATCTCACTACTGGACTTTCTCAGACAGAGAGGATGCCATAGAAAATACAACTTCTGTAAGTAGGACTTTTTCAATTCCTGGCCTCTATAGCGTCTCTCTGGTCGTCTCTGACGAGAGGGGTTTGAATTCGGCACCGAAGACGTTTCTGCTGTATATCCAGAATCCCATGCCAGTCCCCATTATCTCATTCAGCTGCCCGAGTGATGGAAATGGGATGCTGTCAGAAATTCCCAGTGATGAAAACGGGGAGTTGATTTGGAAGATTCCAAGGACGGTGGACGGTGGGGCTTTCGTGGGACCGGGGGATGTCATCAGATTCGATGGAAGTGACAGTTTCGATGCGGATCCGGAATTCGAAGGAAAGACTTCAGCGGACATCAAAGACCCGGAGTGGAAGGGCATTGTTGAGTGGATTTGGGACTTCGGGGACGCGAGTCCGCCCTCTTCTGGGCCACAAGTATGGCACAGTTACGAAAGATCTGGCGAATATACGGTTAGGCTAACTGTGGTAGATGGTTTTGGAGGCGGTGACTCAAATACTTCAGAGATTAAGGTAATAGTCTCCACCGCTCCAGTAATTACATCTTCAAGGCCGATTTCTTCCGAGTATGTTGTTGTGGGGGACTTAGTTAATTTGAGTGGTGAAGCCCTAGATCTGGACTTAGAAGTAGATACTGTGGCTTGGCTGGATGATGATGCACTGTTCGACAGTGATGGGGACGGCGACCCCACCAATGACAGAGACAAGAGCCTTAACGAGTCACTGAGATTCTATTGGGACATTAATGTCTTCATAGATGAAGATTGCAATACCCTGGAGGGTTGTGATGGCGACTCAAGAAATGACTGGATCGCCTCGAATCAGACTTGGGAAGAACCCGGAGAAGTGAGGATTTCACTGACTGTGTGCGATGGGTTGAACGTCTGTGAATCAAAGGACTATGTGATTACAGTTATTTCGATAGAAGATACTAATCCCCCAAAGACACTTTCCGACTTGAGAATGGATGATATTATTCCCGGGAAAGAAAGTGCAGGACTACTTTCCCTGGTGGCACTGGTGGCGATCCTTGGTTGGATGGTCCTCAAGGAGAGGGACGAAGAGGAATTGGACGCTCTAGAAATGACCAAGAAATACGACGTTGATGAGGTCGAGGCGGAAGGTGGTCTGCCGGGCATGGATCAACACCGACCCCCTCCGCAACCAAGATATCTTACTGCCGATCAGCGCACAAACACGGAGTCAGGGTACGTACGACCGATTAGAACGAGGCGAAGAAAATGAGAATGGCCATTGTAGGGGGGATGGGGGGCCAGTTCCTATTTGCAGTTCTTCTGAGCTCGATTGTTTTTGCCTCGGTTCCAGTCAGTTCCCAATCGACAACCTGCGATGTTTCCCCCAGTAGTGACTGGAGCTCAACAGAAGA
>CBFIAW010000099.1:0-1686 GCA_965660655.1 Candidatus Thalassarchaeaceae archaeon
TATCTTTGGAGAGGTGGATATTCCATTCTGGTCTGAGTCAGGCCACGTTTGCAAGAAATGTTCGGTGACCGGAGCAAGATTCTGGACAAGGGACGAAAGAAGGGAGAACTGTGGCGACAGTACCGAGGACCCATACACATTCATAGGAAACCCGATAATCTCTGGTTACTCGATGAGGGGTAAGGAACTGAAGGATGCAATGCGGGAGAAGTTCCAAGATTTCTTCGAACAAAGAGGTCACACCAGAATCGCCCCATACCCGGTAGTAGCGAGGTGGAGGGACGATATCCACCTAACAATAGCAAGTATTGCCGACTTCCAGCCTCATGTGACCAGCGGACTTGTCCCCCCTCCAGCTAATCCCCTGGTAATTAGCCAACCTTGCATTAGGTTAACCGATGTGGCCGCCGTGGGAAGGTCGGGGAGGCACCTGTCTACTTTCGAGATGATGGCCCACCATGCATTCAACAAGCCCAAGGATGATGATGTGATCTATTGGATCGACCAATGCGTCAGGTATTGTGACGATATGCTCATAGGGGCATTTGGGATTAGTCCGATGGAGCTGACTTATGTTGAGAATCCTTGGTCCGGCGGGGGGAATGCAGGGCCAGCGTTGGAAGTGATAGTTGGGGGGTTGGAACTGGCCACACTAGTTTTCATGAACCTCGAGGAACACGAAGAAGGTGACACCGAGATCAAGGGACTCAGATATCGAGAGATGGACTTGCAGATTATTGATACCGGGTATGGTCTAGAGAGATTTTGTTGGGCTGCTGCCGGCACTCCGACAATCTATGATGCAATATATCCGGAGTCTGTTGATTGGCTGAAAAATCTGGTTGGATTCGAGGGGGTGGTGTCTGGCCTCGGACTCTCGGCGGACACCGACTTGCTTCTCGGAGAACTATCACGATTAGCAGGTATTCTCAACATCGATGTTGGAACTGATGTAGAGTCTCTATTCCTGAAGTTGTCTGAGAGACTACAAGAATCAGGTCTGGAAGTCTCAATCGCGGAGCTCAAGCGCCTCACTGAACCGCTATCAAGCATCTATGCCATCCCAGATCACATGCATGCAATATGCAACATGTTGGGGGACGGATTAGTCCCAAGCAACTCCAAGGCCGGCTATTTGGTCCGCATGCTAGCAAGAAGAGTCTGCCGAATGAAGGACGAATTGGGACTAGAAGTCACACTTTCCGAACTTGGTTCTCACCATATGGAAATACATCTCGATTTCACCAATTTCACTCAATCTCAAGAAGGTGTCATGCATATCTTGGGTCTCGAGGAAATGAGATACTACGAAATGCTCCGAAAGGGCGAAGCAGCAGTCAAGACCGCTCTAAGGGATTTGCCAAAAGACTCAACCGAAGTTCCCGATGAGACTCTCTTCCGTCTGTCCGAGGAACGCGGCTTGAACCCAGAAATGGTAATCTCAATAGCCAATCTATCTGGCTGGACGGACTTGGGAATCAGAGTCGGCTTCGCTGCAGACATGGCCTCAAGAAACGCAGAAAGAACCAAAGCCGCGGCCAAAGAAAGAAAACGGACCAGTATTTTCTCCTCCGAAGACTTCCCAGAAACATCCATGGACTATTATTCAGATACCAGTCGCACCTCTTTCGAAGCAACGGTTCTCGGTTGTGTTAGGCTTTCTGAATCACAATTATTTTCACTGAA